>QHRJ01000209.1 GCA_003220075.1 Verrucomicrobiota bacterium | reverse complement strand
AGAGACGGGCGTATTTCTTTTGCCTGCAGATAAAACTCATCACCCCGCAGGCGCGGCATCTTCAGGTCGCAGATCACCGCATCGTACTCGTGCGCCTTGACCTTGAGGAGCGCTGCTCTTCCGTCAAAAGCGACATCGACCAGAAAATTCTCGTCCGCCAGAATCCATTGCAAAGCAGAGGCGAGTTGCTGGTCGTCATCGACCACCAGGATAGCCTTGAGGTCGAGACTGTTGACGTGAGGCTGAAGTCCCTCCCAATGGGAGTCATATTTCATCGCGGCGCGGGTTTGATTGAGCAGTCATGGTGCCAAAAACAGAGTCAGAGATTAAGGTCGCGTTTTACTGGCCTGCCTGCTTCTCAAGCTGATGTTCAAAATAGCCTTTCCAACTTTCCTGCAACGCCTCGACTTGGATGGCTCGCCGCAGCGATTTTACATCCTCCTTGTCAAAAGAATAAAGGCGCGTGATGTCGGCGACGCTGATTTCTTGTTGCTCGCGCCCCACTAATTCCACGGCATCTCCGGCACCAACCAATCCCTCACGCATCACAGCAAAATAGAAACCGGTGCGACGACTGGCCAGAAACCGTTTGATGATATCGGCGCGGCCAAACTTTATGCCTAGTTTGTAGCAGGGCATTCGTGGTTCCGTAACCATGACTTCCGTTTCGCCGATTCGAAACCTGTCTCCGATGTAAACGGAACTCTCCAGTAATCCCTCGGTGGTAAAGTTTTCTCCAAACATTCCCGAGGGCAGATCCATTCCAGGCAATTCGGTTCGCCAATAGCTGTAGTGTTCCGATGGATAGGCATAAACCGCCTTGCTCACGCCGCCGTGGACGGTGAGATCGGCTTGTTGATCCCCGTCCAGGTTCAACCTGCGCATCATTACCCGCCCTTGGATCGGCTCCTTGAAAATTCCTGTCGTGACGCGCTTGCCTTGCCAAGTCACTTCCCTCGGCGATCCGACATTTACTGACAAAACCTTCATCACGCTCAGCCATTCGATTATGCGTAGGGTTCGATCAGCAAATCCAGCGCATTAAATGCACACCTGCCAACGACTCTGACAATCGCAGATTCGAGCCAACGCGAGTCTTGTTTTATAATTTCGCATGAAAAAGCCGATCCGTGGCAGCTGCCTGTGTGGCGGCGTACGTTTTGAAGTCGACCCTCCTTTTCTGCAGGCGAGTCACTGTCATTGCAACCGCTGCCGCAAGCATTCTGGGGCGGCCGTGTGCACACAGACGCGGGTATTGAAGGAACAATTCCGCCTCCTCCAGGGCGAAGAATTGATCAAGGTTTACGGAAAAGGCGAAGGCGCTGTGAAAGCGTTCTGTATAAACTGCGGTTCCAGCCTCTTCGGCGGCGATTGGCCAGACGGTCCTCAGGTGTCAATTCGTATGGGAGCGTTCGACGACGACCCAGGCATTCGGCCACAATTTCATACCTTTGTCGATTGCCGCGCACCGTGGGACACGATCACAGATGAGCTTCCGCAATATTCCGAACGGCGAACTTAACCGTCGCCTACAATTAACGGAGACGAAAGGCGTGCTCTGTCGCGTCCCATTATTCGTTTTACGCCTTTCAGCGCGTGCTCTTCAATTTCTACTCTGGATTGATTATCCGTGATATCCGCGTAATCCGCGGTTAACCATTCTGTGGAATGGCAGCAAAGTTTGTTCTCATCGGTAGCGGTCTCGCCGGCGGGTTGCTCGCCGCGTACTTGGGGCGGCGCGGTTACGATGTCGATCTTTACGAACGACGCGCTGATCCGCGTGAAGGAAACATCGTCGGCGGACGCTCAATCAATCTCGCGCTCTCGACCCGCGGAATTTACGCGCTCGAGCAGCTCGGAATCGCCGATGAAGTGCTGCGGCATGCCATTCCAATGCGCGGCCGTATGATTCACGACAAATCCGGTGTACTCCATTTTTCACCGTACGACCGCGACCCGAACAAGTTCATCAATTCGATTGGTCGCGCCGCACTAAACACGACTGTTATCCAAGCGGCACAGCGTAATCCGAGCGTGCGCGTCCATTTCAATCATCGCTGCACCGACGTCGATCTTGATTCCACAACCGCGAATCTTGTCCCATCCTGTGTAGAGGCGGCCGTGTCGGCCGCAAATTCTGACCATCAAATAATTAAAGCTCGGGGCGACGCCATTATCGGCGTCGATGGCGCGTTCTCCGCCGTCCGCCAATCAATGCAGAAAAAAATTGCCGGCTTCGAGTACGACGAGAGTTATCTCGCGCACGGTTACAAGGAGCTCACCATTCCGCCGGCGCCGGATGGTTCGTGGCGAATGGAGAAGGAAGCGCTCCATATCTGGCCACGCAAAAGTTTCATGATGATCGCCCTTCCAAATCCGGATGGCTCATTTACCTGCACGCTCTTTTGGGAATTCGAAGGGCCGCGCAGCTTCGCCACTACCAAAACCGACGATGAAATCCGCCGCTTTTTCGAGGAAGAATTCCCCGATGCGGTGCCGCTGATGCCGTCATTGCTCGACGATTTCAAAACAAATCCAACCGGTTCGCTCGTGACCATTCGTTGCGCGCCCTGGTTTTACCAGGATAAGGTCGCGCTCGTCGGCGATGCCGCCCATGCCGTTGTGCCGTTCTACGGCCAAGGCATGAACGCCGCATTCGAAGATTGCGTCGTCCTCGATGAATGCTTGGCCAAATTCCCCGAAGACCGACAACGCGCCTTCGCGGAATATTTCGCGCGGGGAAAAAAAAACGCCGATGCCCTCGCCAATCTCGCGGTGCAGAATTTCATCGAGATGCGCGACAAAACCGCGTCGAAGGCATTTCGGGGAAAAAAGAAGCTCGATCACCTGCTCGAAGGCTTGCTACCGGGCATTTATCTTCCTCTTTACGCGATGGTTACTTTCTCGCGGATGCCGTACGCGGAGGCGGCGAAACGCGCAGAGCTGCAGGATCGGATCGTCTACGTAAGCTTGTTACTCGCGGTCAGCCTAATCTGCGTCCTATTGCTCATCGCGCTAGTCTGAGATCGCCCCGTGTTGCGGGAAACGTGTCAACTGCACAACCGCGAATTCAATCCGTGGCAGGCGGTGAAGCCATCCAGCCGCTTTGCACACTCGACCAATCAGCGTTGCTACAAATCTCGTGCCTCGGACAACCCCTCGTCTTGGAAAAACTTTCGGTGATATTAAACTCGACGGCTTAAAGCCGTCGAGTTTAGATTTGAGATTATGTCGAAATCTGAACGCGCGGTTTTGGATGTTTCATTTCCAGAGGTAAGAGCGAAGCTCCTACCATTGCTTTTCACGTCAACCGGGAACCAGCGCTACGTGCGCGAGCTGGCGAATAATGAGCGGGCTGGCCCTTCACACTGTTCAGGATGAGCTTCGTAAGCTCGGTGCTATTGGTCTCGTCGTCGGTTGGTCGAACGGCTACCACCGCTTCTACCGGGCGAACCGCGATCACCCGTTGTATCCTCAACTGCTCGGCATCGTTCAACTGAGCGAAAGCCTTCCGCGCGCAAACCATTCGAACTTGCGTCGCCGACGCCGATGCCTACAAGAAGGCAAAGCCAACGGAAAGCACGGCCGCTAGCGACCGATCAGGCCATGAATTGGCATCTGTTCTCTCGAGAAACCAAAACTCGACGGCTTTAAGCCGTCGAGTTTGTTCGGCAACCGTTGTGGCAAACATTTCAGTTTCATCAGGTTCGCGTTGACATAACACACACACGCGACTGCGTTCGCGGTCGGCGGCTTTACGATCGCGACATTGACGGCTTAATTGCAGCCATGAGCACAGATCTAGCGCAACTGGCCTGCGACCGGTACGAGATTGCCGACACGCTGCACCGGTACGCTTTCGGCCTCGACCACGGTGACGCTGATTCATTGGCACCGGCCTCTACGGAAGATTGCATTTTCGATTTTAGGCCCGCGGGGAGAAAACTTGGGATCGATTTTCCGAAACTTAGCGGCCGCGAAGCGATCGTGAATGCTCTTATTCCATTTCTCGGCCCGCTCGACACCAGTCACACCGTCAGCAATCTGCAAATCGAGATCAGTGACGATTCGGCCAGATTGTATGCCTACGTGATGTCTCAACATTTCATGCCGCGGGAAGGTTGCCGCCGCGGATCAGAGAATGCGCTGCTGATGAACCGTTACGATTGCGAACTGGTTCGCGATGGCCAGAAATGGCGCTTCAAGCGGGTGACGATTGATAATGCCTGGGCGCAGGGCAATCCGGAAATTCTTAACGCCCTCGCGATTCAGCGCTCTTTGGCCACGAAATCGAGGCAGGCGAAATAGGTGCAAAAATCAGCGACAGAGGATTGTCTTTACATCTCATGCAGGTGTAAAAAACATCAACAATCAACCATCAACCATTAACCCTATTATGAGCGGTACCTATGTCCCATTGATCAGCTCCGGCGTCGCCGGACCACTTGGCGTTCTGCATTTGCCACGTATGTGGCAGAAAGTTTCTCTGGAAGCAGCCGGCAAACTTGCGTCCGGCTATCCCGGCATCGGCCGAGGTTTCGACGCAATGACCTGCGCCTCCCTTGGACTGGAGGAACAGACCGAGAAGGATTACATCAAGAAGAACAAGCCGACCTATCCTCAGTTCGAAGCGTGGGTGAACGCAAATGCGAAGTCACTCACCCCGCAGGCGATCGAGAAACACAACGCAGCCGTGCGCGGCCATAATCATGACGACGAGACGCGGAAGGAGATCCTGGGCAATTGCAGGATGGCGGATGACTCTTCCGCTCCGAAGGACGCGGTGAACCTGAATAATCTCGATGATTGGTACGAGTTCCACAAAGCCGTTTTGCAATAGGCTTTGTCGGCGTTAAGGCGTTGAATCGTTAAAACGTAAATCGTTTCAAGCCCGGGCGCTTGCCTCCAGCACAGGCGACACGTCTGCCACTATAATCTTCTCTTGACAGTCTAGGCAAAAGATTGAACGATTGTCTCACCAAGACTGTCTAGGGCAATCAAATCATTATGGCAAGGGAAAAACCGGACCTGGTTTACGGCACGCTCGACATGCTGATCTTAAAAGCGCTTCAACACGAACCGAGACACGGTCTGGCCATTGCCGATCGCATCCAACAGATTTCGCAGGACGTTTTGCGGGTCGAGCAAGGTTCGCTTTACCCGGCGCTCTATCGGTTGGAAGCGCAAGGCTGGATCAAGGCCGAGTGGGGCGTTTCCGACAACAATCGCAAGGCGCGCTACTACCGATTGACGGCGGCGGGACGGAAACAGCTCGCCGCGGAAAAAGAACATTGGTCGCGGATTACCGCAGGAATCAACCGCGTTCTGGCCGCCTCATAGATTATGCCGCGATTCCGCGCCTGGTTTTGTCGTCTGCTCGGGCTGGTGCGAAAACAACGTCGCGAGACGGAAATGAATGCGGAGATACAGCAGCACCTCGATGCGTTAACCGATCGTAACATCGCTACCGGCATGTCGCTGAAAGAGGCACGTAATGCGGCCCTTCGAGAATTCGGCGGCGTGGAGCAGATCAAGGAAGTCGCGCGCGAGCAGCGCGCCTGGATGTGGGGCGACGAGTTGCTGCAAGATTTGCGCTTCGGTGTCCGAATGCTTTTTCGCAATCCGGGGTTTTCACTGCTCGCGATTCTTTGCCTGACGTTGGGCATCGGCACGAACGCCGCCGTCTTCAGTTGGATCGAAGGAATTCTGATTCGTCCTTATCCGCTGGTCGCACATCAGGGGCGAATGTTCGCGCTGGCTGGCACGACCCGCGGCGCGGAAAGGGGCGGACTTTCCGATCCCGACTTTGTCGATCTCGAAAAAAATTGCACGCTCTTCGAGTCGTTCATCATTGATCGGATTGTGGGCACAACGTTGAGTGTCGGGGATCGGGCGGAACGGGCGTCCGGTGGACTTGTTTCCGCGAACTATTTCGATGCCCTTGGCGTGCACCCGATACTTGGCCGCGGCTTCAGACCGGAAGAAGGGACCGGCCGCAACGCGCACCCGGTCACGGTAATCAGTTACCTGACCTGGAAGGATCGTTACAAAAATGATCCGGAAATTGTCGGCAAGATGCAATACCTTAACGGCGTTCAACACACGATCATTGGCGTCGCGCCGGAAAAATTTCACGGCACATTCATCGGCTATTCGTTCAACTTTTGGGTGCCGACGTCGATGCAGGAGGCGTTCGATTCGACCGGATACAAAATGGAAGATCGCGGCGCGCGTTGGATAGAAGGCTATGCGTTTCTCAAGCCCGGCGTAACTCGGCAGCAAGCGCAAGCCGAGCTGAACTCGATCGCGCAGCGTTTGGAAAACGATTTCCCGGAAACGAATCGCGGCCACGGAGTCGAGCTCATACCGTTATGGAAAACGCCTTTCAATGGTGCGGGCAACATGTCGCAGACGCTCGGAATTACGATGGCCGTGGTGTTTTTGGTGCTGCTTATCGCGTGCGCTAACGTCAGTAATCTGCTGCTGGCGCGCTCATTGTTGCGTCGGCATGAGATGACCATGCGTTTGGCGCTGGGCGCGGGGCGAGGACGGCTGCTGAAGCAACTTATTACCGAAGGACTTTTGCTTTCGTTGATCGCTGCGGCCGGTGGAATTGCGGTGGCTTACTGGTGCCGTAACGCGCTTGTGCTCGCATTTCCCTCTTCTGTACCGGGACTGGTGGTCGA
>QHRJ01000046.1 GCA_003220075.1 Verrucomicrobiota bacterium | reverse complement strand
GCGCAGACCCAGGGCTTCGCACGCTACTTTATCGACTCAACTATCGGCAGCAATGGCGCGCTGGTCGTCAAATCGCGTTTTCGCCCGCGCTACGAACCGCTCATGGTTTCCGCGAAAGGCTCTAAAGGAACCATTGGACGTCGTCTCTATTTTGAAGGCATCACTAACCCAAATGAAATCATGCGGGTGAGCAGGCAATTTTCTAATGTTGTTTCCTGTTCCCCGGTTCTACGCGGAACGGTCAGCGCGCGCGCGGGATTTGAGAACGCGACTGTCGAGCTTTACGGCATTGATCCCGCACTGCACGCGCGGACCACCGATATTCTCCACCAGCTCACTAATGGGAACTTTGATGACTTTCGGAATAACACCAGCTCGATCATCATCGGTTCACGTCTGGCAGAGTTACTTCAGGCCGGCGTGGGCGATACGGTGCAATTGCTCGCGCCCAACGGGGAGTACTGGCGGTTCACGGTTGCAGCGGTCGCGCGCGCAGGGATTGGATCGATTGACTCAACCCGAGCCTATTCGCATGCCAAAGTCGCACAGGCTCTGCTGCAGCAACCGTCGGGCGCGTCGATGATCATATACAAACTGCGGAATCCGAATCGTGCGCCTGCTTTAGCCAGCCGTTTCGAAACCCTCTTTCAACACAACGCCTCGAGTTGGCAAGAACGCGAGGAAAGCACGCTGCAGCTTTTCCTGACCTTAAGAATGTCCGTCGCGATCACGGTTTCTCTTATCATCCTGCTGGCTGGATTCGGCATTTTCAATGTGCTGACGATGTCTGTGCTCGCGAAGATAAAAGAGATCGCAATCTTGCGCTCGATGGGTTACCGGCGGATCGACATCAGCGCGATCTTCCTGTGGCAGGGCGCCCTGATCGCCGTGGCCGGATCTGTGCTCGGCTGTTTGCTTGGCGCCGTAATGACTTGGGGCGTGTCGCACATTCCGATTCGGATCCGCGGCTTGCTTTACGCCAATTATTTTTTGGTGACATGGGACTGGTGCCATTACGTGTTCGCTACTTTGCTGGCGATCCTAGCGGTGTTCATCGCAAGTTATGTCCCGGCGCGGCGCGCTGCCGAGCTGCCACCGGTCGTCACCCTCCGAGGCTCCAGCGTGTGAACTCGGAAATCTGTCTCAGTTGCGAAGCGATCGAACGCTATTTGGGCGAGGAGGAAGAGCGCGTGCACGCATTGCGGGGCATTTCACTGGATCTCGAGCCCGGTATCATCCACGCCGTCGTCGGTCCCTCCGGCTGCGGCAAAAGTACGTTGCTCTATATTCTCGGTCTTCTAGATCTGCCCGACGCCGGCCGCGTTTCAGTCGAATCGGAGCCAGTGTCTCAGCTGAGCGACGACGAACTCGCGCATAAACGGAACAAGTGCCTCGGCTTCATTTTTCAATTCCATTTTTTGATGGAAGATTTCACTGCGCAGGAGAACGTGATGATCCCGATGCGCAAGCTTGGGCAACTCGCCGATGGCGAGATGCGCGAACGCGCGGCTGGGCTGCTGGAATCGGTTGGCTTAGGCGACAAATTGCGGAGACCCAGCCGTCATCTCTCTGGAGGTGAACAACAACGTGTGGCTATCGCCCGCGCGCTAGCCAACGACCCGCGAGTCATCCTGGCGGACGAGCCGACCGGCAATCTCGATACCGCCAATTCCGAGCGCGCCTTCGAGCTGTTGCAAAATATCGTGCAACAAGGCGGGAAAGCTTTGCTTCTGGCAACCCATAATCCCGTCATCGCCGCGGCCTGTGATTGGATCCACGAGATGAAAGATGGCCGCATTATTGTCAGTCACCCGCGCGGCCCGCGGAGTTCGATTTCTTAAATAACGTTGGCTCGACTATCGCAGGGCCAAGCCTCTTTCATGACGTGACTGACGCAGCTTTAGTCTGGTCGCTCCTGTCCAAGCGTGATCTGATTCGGAGTGATCGTCGTTCGCCAGGGATGCGAAATTGTGTCGCGCAATCGCGCGCACGAACCGGCTTAAGGGAACCGGCCCGTGCTCGAGGGATGAGACTATCGAGTACGACTTCAACAAAAACGTAGTAAGTTTGGTCGCGGCTAAATCCTGACAAAACCGATTTGGCGTCAATTTTGAGAGACTAGGATTCAAGGGTCGGCTTGGCTTGGAAAAGGGTCCGTGCACAAAAAATACCTAGTGAACGAGAAGTGAAGGCTGCTCTACAAAGCTGTGCTCCCGGCCAGGGATCCGTTCAAGCCGAGCCGCCCGCGGAATTTCAAACCAGCCTGCCTCATCAAAGAACCACGAGCGGCGTTCCAGTTTGACGAAGAGTGCATGAGCGGAGGAAAAGATGTCGATCGGAACCGTGAACTGACCCGCGAAAGCATTTCCACGATACCGCGCCAGCCCGAGTCGCTGTTCAGTAAAGCAATCCACAATTTCGACACAAGAAGAGCGAACGGGGAGTTGCATATCCGCACAACGCAACACGCCGGTTGGATCATGTCCTAAAACAAAAAGCTCGGGTTCTTTCGCGCGGATTGGGTTCGCGAAAAGCCGCAGCTTCACGTCCAGTTTATGCTCTTGTCTCGAGATCGAACGAATCGGCCCGTCGGCAACAATCGATTCGGCCGATACGAGTTTGCGGAAATGTTCCGGACGAGTCGCGTATGCGAGAAAGCGCCGTCGCGACAGCTTGAGTTGCGTTTTGTGAGAACGGATCGCTCGCTGCTTGACTGCCATCTCTAGTCTTGATTGTCGAAGCTTCTGTGCGCCGTCGAAGAAGGCCACGCTTCTGCCATGAACGGCGTAGCTCCATACCGACATCTGCGGTTTATCCGAAAAAAACTCCGCTAGGACGAGCCGCAGCATCACCCCCAGCGCGCTATGATCGGGATGCGTGTCCGCAGTCGAAGGGACAAGAAGATGAGTCGGCGACCAATTCCTAATGACTGCCCGGAACCGCTCGAGCGCGGATCGGCAATCGCACTTCAACAAATCTGTCAATCCTTGATCGGGCAAGGCGAGAAAACGCACGCTCGACGCGCTCACACCCAGCACCCGCAGCGCCCCCAGCGCTTCTGCGCGCCGCAATTTTCCCCAGCGCTTCCGGTCAGCTGCGTTCAAGCGCCATTTGCGTTCCAGCACA
This sequence comes from Verrucomicrobiota bacterium, assembly GCA_003220075.1. Taxonomy (GTDB): domain Bacteria; phylum Verrucomicrobiota; class Verrucomicrobiia; order Chthoniobacterales; family UBA10450; genus AV69. The sequence goes on along the minus strand of QHRJ01000046.1, from coordinate 15,811 downwards.
CGCTGCGGCCACGGATTATCATCGCCATCGGTGGCATAAACAACACGAATGGGAGCATCTGTACGGACTGCACGTTGCAGAATAATGCTGCAGGCGAGCGCTTCGTCGTCGGGATGCGGTGCAATCAGCATCAATCTTGAGTCGGATGTGAACACCGGAGCAGACATAGGCAGCAATCTGTTTAAACAGAAGAGTAACCAAAGGCGATCAGCAAGCCCCGATCAGCCATTAGACGAAATATGACGCTCAAACAGTGTAAAATGCCGATCCACTGCTTGCGACCAGAGCGGAACCAAACTCCCTCCAAGCGATTTCCACTCAAAAGTATGCGACCGCGCCAGCCCAGACGAACACCAAACCCTGTGTGTGAGTTGACGGTTTGAAGAAATGTTTACTAGAATAACCCTCACCGTCCAAGACACTGCTCACCGTTCCCTCGCGCGCAAAGATCTTGTAGAACGCTGGGATAACGCTCTCGAATTCAAGCGCTCCGGATTGCGCACGCGATTCTTTCAAATAGCCGCCGACCATTGGCAGAACGGATTGAACGCAATCTGATGGCGGACGACGCGGCACAATGATGCGTTGAAACTCGCACTTGCTTGCCCGCGCCTGCCGGGGCATGGACGCCATCGTATACGCGTCAATTCGTCGCACGAAATTATTATCCGGTGAAGGGTTGGGTGCGCTGGCGGTTGGTTGCCAACCATTACTCGTCCCAGATTACGCGCCAATAAGCAGTCACACGAAATGCCTAACCAATCGCTGGAGCCGACCGCTGGCCGTTGTAATGTCCACGTTTGATTTTATGAAACAGTTCTCGATGGTTGCCACGCTCGCCGCCGCCAGCGGTGGCTCAGCTCCTTCTCGTTAGGCAGCGCAGGGCACGCGAACACGGCAGAACGGTAGGGTGTTTGAACCCAAGGAAAATATGGACAAGCTTCAACAGATCATACACGAGCGCCCCAGCTTTCATCGTAGTGAAACGGAGATCGACCGGTCATTCGATCCGAGTGAAAGCCTGCTTCCTCGCGAAGCCGCGGCAAAGTTGGCCTCTGTTGAATTGACGTGTTATGGGCTCGGATCTGACGTCCTCTCTTTCATCGCTGAGAGCGTCAGTGAAGGCAGTCAGACCTTAGAAACCGGCGCTGGGTGTTCCACGTTAGTATTCGCCATGCGGGGTTCCGAGCACATCGCTATCACGCCTTCCAAGTCCGAGATCGCATTGATCACCCAGTATGCTTTGCAGAGAGAGATCCCCTTGAGCAAAGTCCACTTCGTGCAGGAATCCTCCGATCGTTACCTCGGACGCTGCGAGGTCGAGGGATTGGATCTGGTCTTACTCGATGGCAAGCACGCATTCCCGTGGCCAATAGTCGATTGGTTCTTCACGGCGGACAGACTCCGCGAAGGTGGGATGATGGTCATTGATGACGCGCAGATGCGTTCGGTGGCAATCCTCGCTGAGTTCATGGGCGTCGATCCCGGGTGGCAACTGATTCGAGATTTTTCCGGCAAGACCCTGGCGTTTAGAAAGCTCCGCGACTCGATCCACGATGTTACCTGGCACATGCAACCATTTACCGTTGTCCAGCCCGTAGGAACTGCTTTAGGACCGAGCTTGCTTCGTCGGCTTGCGAGGCGGCTGAAGCGGCTAGTACAAGGGCAGCGTTAGACCGTCACACACCGCAGCCAGCCTAACAAACGCCTGCAGCCGACGCCTTACAGCCTACGCTCGTCCCTCGCTCCGGTTTTCAGGCGCGGCTGAGGCGCAGCGTTAGGCGTCTGGAACTAGGCTAGCGAGGTTTGAACACTAAGTTGTGCCTGCTCTCCGAGTCGATTGCCTACTTCGTCGGCGGTGCGCTAGCGATCCTAGTTGCAGTCCGCCCGGGAATTCCGTTCCTCGCGAGGCAGTTTGGCATTGCGCCGGTGTTCGGGTGGTTCCTGACCAGCGGTGTGTTGGTGACGTTCTTTTTCTTTGCGGCCATCATCGCCGCCAGGCGCAGTGCGGGCGCTAGGCGCGCTACTTAGTGAGTATTGGCGACCAGTTGTGAGGTAGACTTCGTCAGTTCCAATTGGTCGCTTACTTTCTGAATTTTTGATACCTGCTCTTTCAGGCCCGCATTAAGAGCTTCGATTTACTTCTTCTGGTGTGAGTGAGACCTGCAATGAATCCGTTATGCTTGAGGGCGGCTTATTTTTGCGGGCGCCGGTGCAGGGCCGGATCGATGCAGGCCGAGATTGAAAAAGGAGCGACAAATGCTGGAGAAGCTTCTCGATGTAATCCGACCACGAACCAAACTTTCTGGCTCGCGCCTCTTCGCGTAATCGCCCATAAGTAGCCTGATCTCTGAGCAATTTTTTAATCCCGGCGGCAATCGCATTCTCGCTTGTTTGATCGACAATCAAACATCCACCGCCCCGAGCAACTTCTCCAAGCGCACCGTTTCCGCCACAGACGCACGGTTTGCCATGCCAAAGACTTTCGAGAATCGGAAGACCGAACCCCTCGATGAGAGAAGGATAAACGGTGAACAAGCATTCTCGATAGGCCTGATGAAGCGTGCGATCGTCCACATGTTTAAGCCAGCGAATGGGTCGCCCGAGTGACTGGAGCCGCCAGGCTTCAAGCGCCACTCTCCTTCCCCAGTTCGTGCTCGAACCAATGAGTTGAAGTTCGAATTTAACCCCGCCGTCCCACAGTTGTCTGGCCGCATCAAAAAGTCGTATGTGGTTCTTGCGCGCAGTAAGGGAGGATACGCAGAGGATAACTGGCCGCGCGCTATGCGCGGCGGAGCGTTCATTTTGGTCAAACTCCAGCGGCCAATGCTCAACGAAGGTTTCTACTCCGGCAGTCACCTCATTTTGCTTCCAGAATTCAAAAAGATCGGCACGTGATTGGTTTGAAACGCAGATCACGAGATCAAACGCTGCGAGCAACTCGATGTAATTCTGAAACTTTTTCATTCGACGCCCCGATAGAAGGGCCATTCGCAGGTCCGCAAGATCGTGGAAGATCGCAACAAACCGCGCTCTGGTTCGTCGTGCCATTTCCGGCAACTTCTGCATTCGGCGATCGGTAAACGTACCCGGCACGAAAATTACATCGTCATCTTGCAATACGTTAAGCATGTCGACGCTGCCGTTGCGGAGCAGACGCAGGAATTCGCCCAAGTCTTCCCTTGCATGAGGACGGCTTATCGGGGCGTTGTAACGGCGAAACGGCGTTCTCAGGTACTCCATTTCGCGTGAGTCGAGGCGCTGATAAAAATTACCCAGGCTGTTCCAGCACAAGGGGGTAACCGGGACACGAGTCGCCAACTCTGCGAAAAGCTGGCGAGTGATGCGTTGAATACCGCTACTTCGGGCAGACCTGCACGTGCTCGTGACGTCAATCAAGACTTTCATTTACCATTGAGAAGCTGCGTTCTTATCGGTTACTCCCTATGGCAACGTGATTATAGCGAGCGTCCCCCCTCACGTCACTTCAGGTCCAGAAGGAATTACCCGCAGCACACTTCTCACTTCGAGTGAGTCCAACGCTTTCGGAAATATCCCCATTCGCTGAAAAAACATCGGAAGCAACGACCGCTTTACCTTGTGCGGCAAGAAGCGAGACCTGCGGATGGCTTGCACAGTAGCGACAGGGCGTTGTATCAACATGAGAAAGACACGGAAAGTCGCTTCTAGCCAGCAGAAAATTCGCTTCTGCGCCGTGTTCGCAAGATAGCACTTGATAGGAAGCATCAGCGTCGCGCAATCGTTACGCGAAAGCAAAGAATGATGTCGCTGATAGATTTCCGGTAACGCCCGTCCGAACATCGCTTTTAGGCAACCAAGGCTCGAGCTATCCTGGCGCAGGCTGAGTTGGTTTCCGTGAAAGCGCCACATTGTCAGCTTTCTCGGTACATGGACTGTTCCGGCGAGGTTTGTCAGACGGAGGAGCCAGCCCAAATCGGCGACTGAACCTACAGTAGTGTCGAACGGCTTCGCGGATTGTGCCAGAGACGTGCGAATTAGTAGCTGCGTAAGAGAAAAGTAAACGCTCTTCGCCGAAAAATGCAGAAGACAGTCATGCGGAGGTGGCCGGTAGTTGGGAGTGTGCGTGGTGGGATAGGAACGAACGACGTCTAGGACAAGCATGTCATCGAGCGATTCGACCGGTAAATAACTAGCCATGTCTTCTCTTGTAAGTTGCCCGCCGTCGCGATTGATCAGCGATACATCACAAGCAGCGATCCCAGCCTCCGGACAAATCGCGAGTGCTTCGAGCAGCGTGGCGAGAAAGTCCGCACGCATTGTATCATCACAGGTGGCGATGAGGAGAAACTCGCCGCTTGCCAATTCCATTCCGTGATTCAAAGCCGCATAAAATCCTTCGCGCGGGATTTGATAAAGCCGGAAACGCCAGTCATTTGATGCGACCGATCGAAAAAATTCCCAGCTGCCGTCGGTCGAGTGACTGTCGAGGACGATCGCTTCCCAATCGCCGAACGTTTGCGCCAAAAGCGAGTCGATTCGTGGTTCGAGAAATTGCCGGGCATTTAGGCATGGCAACAGGATGGAAACTCTTGGCGATTGGTCCATTGTAACTAGACGGCAAAAAGTCAGGAGCGCAGTAAGTCTTGCGAGTCGGCAGACCAACACCGTCGTATTGGTTCAAATTCGTCGAGTAAGTCCAACAAGCCTTTCGCAAAATCCTTACCTGTAAACCGGCCTGCACGCTCCCTCCCACGACGAATTAACTCTTCTCGTTTTGCGTTATCCGAGAAAAGCCACCGGAGCGCGTAAGCAATTTGCAAGTGATCCGCCGGATTTACGAGAATGGCTGCGTCACCGAGCTGTTCTTTTGAGCCGGGTATATCCGCAGCGATCACAGGACAACCCAATGCGAATGCTTCCAGTGGCGGTAAATTCAAGGGCCCGAGAAAACTTGAATAACAGAGAACGAAGGCATTTTGATACAACGCCCGCAACGCCGGACGCGAAACGTGACCGAGAAAAAATACCTGATCGTCCAGCTGCAGCGTCTGCACGAGTTGCCGAATATAACTTTCGTTCCCTTGATTGGAACCCGTGAAGACAACAGGCAGGAGCAAATTCTCCTTTTCTTTGAGGTGTAGAATCGCGCGCAGGATGCCGACATGATTCTTGTGGCTCCAAAACTGCGCCGGATAAAAAATGTAATTGGGCGGCAATCTAAATTGGGCCAGCGTTGACGTGTCTTTCGCGCCGTCTTCGAGCGCGAAACGCGGCGTCGGGTGAGGAAGAATGCGGATCCGTTCATCAGGTATGCCATAAAACATTTGCACCTCTTTCTTCCCTGTATCGGTGCCGGTAACGACATAGGCAGCCCGTTTTAAAACTTGGGAAAAGAAATCCTCTCGGCGTTGCCATTCGCCCCCCGAGCTGACTTCAGGGAAAAATGGGTGCAGACGGTGTTGCAAATCCCAAACTATCATGAGGGATGGAACATCCACGATAGCCATTTCCGGACTAACATTTATAAAGAACTCTATCCTTTCACGCACCAAGCGGTCCCTGATCCATTTGTTTTCCCATCGATACGTCGGCGTGGGAACCGAGCTTGCAGTTTGAGAAACACTTCGGAGGCTCCTATACAGTTGCTTTGCGGAAAACGGACGCTTGCGCAGGGCCTGTTTAAAGTTCGTTGTATTGCCGGTCACTTTGTGATCGCCCAGGTCTTCAAAAACTACAAACTCATGTTTTGAGGTGGACGCGCATTCGAGCAATTGCTCAAAGACTTCATGTTCGAAGGTATAGCCGCCGCCGATACCCTCAGGGGCGAGCGGTCGGAATAAACCGACTTTCATAGATGACGTTAGTTATCGCTCACTCGTTGCGATCGCTTTCGGTACGATCAGCACCAATAAAGCATCGTCTGCTCCGATCAGTCGATTATTGTTTGACCGGCGGCAAATATCTCTGCCATCCTTGTGGCAACCTGTAGTCCCAGTAATTTTTTTTGCGCACCCAAGCAAGCAAAATTGGATCACGAAGCACTTCATTTCGATGAAACTGATATCCAAGGCGATATGCCCTTTGTGCTCGAATTTTGATGTCGCTCAACATCAGGGCCCCGCTGGGTGATGAGTGGAAAAGGTATTGCTTTGCGCAAGAAAGAAACCGCCTCCACGGCTGTCGCAGCGGTTTGCAGTGGCTTCTTGCATCTGTATATGAATCACAAACCCCCTGACGGAAGCCGCGCTGCTCGAAATATTCAGCCGTTAATCTCTTTGCTGGAACTTCGTGCAGCAGCGAAGCGTTGGGGTGATAAAACGCTTTACGGTTCTCTCGCCTGAGTTTCAAAGTCAGGCCAAACTCGCCATCTCCCTGAAACCGCTGCAGGGATTTTGTAATTAAGTCGGGTTTAAAGCCGCCGAATTCGAACAACGCTTTTTTCCGAATTGAGAAATTGAGGCCAAAGACATGACAAGGATCAACCCTTTTGCTCTGGTCGCCCCCTTCGAACAAACTGAGCCAGATACAAAATCGGCCCTGCTCATTCTCGTCGTAAAAGCTGTTTAACCAAGCTGGAGGGGGGCGTTCAAAGAGCGGTCGTGATGGGCCACCTGCCAAAATCGTAGCGGGATCCTGAAATGCCTCTTCCAATGCTGCCAGCCAACTTGGGTTTAGTCGAACGTCGTCATCCAAGAATGCGCAGACATCGCCGCGTGCTTCGCGCACCCCGCGATGCCGGCCAGAAAGGAGGCCCGGGATAGGCTCACGGAAATATCGAAACTCAATCTCTGGAAAGCTCGAGCGGACTGATTCGAAGCTTTCTCGTGTCGCGTCAGTGGATCCATTATCAACGACGATCACTTCGAACGTATTCGGCGACGCGTGAAGATGAGCGACAGATTGCAGCGTGCGCTGTAGTGCCGCGTACCGGTTGCACGTTGGGATAATAACGGAAATAGCCACTAGTGTGATCTAAGGATTTCGCCGGTAAACCGGGCTCACTCTACTTTTTCCAAACCCTTGGCTCATTCTCAGCACTTCGCATAGGCATAATCGCAGTGTCCAGCCAACCGACAAAGCTTATCGTACATCTCTCCAATTTCAGTTGAGACCAGTTTTCTTGGCTTTGACCTTTTTAAAGACAAATCCAGAAACCGACTATTAACCGAGGCATGGAGAGTCGCTTCAAGACGGTGTACGGCAGCACCATCAAAAAATTGATCGTAATTCACGAATAACCAATCACCGCCGGCAGGATAGTGGATCTCAAGAATGTGCTGATACATACGAGTCCAAATTTTGAGCGCTTGTTCGTATGTCATACTTAGATTTCGCAGGTAGGGATCGCGTTTGCATTTGGACAGGATGCTTTCTGCTGTGGTCGAGGGATCCCGGAAAACGCAAACGAATACCGCGTCTCGAAGGAATGGTCGCCAGACGGAAAGCGTGTACGAAAAACGCGGGTCCTTAAAGCAGAAGGGCTCACGTCGCGTCAAATTAGCGATTCGCGCGCGCAATTTTCGGCTGAAATGAAATTGCGCGTTTACAGAAACAGCGGATAACCAGTGCTGCAGATGAGGCGGTCGAGACCGGAAAAAAAGATCGCCAACGATACCTCTTGGTCTAGTGGGAACAACTTCCGCAAGAAGTTGTTCATTTATCTCGTTGATTTCTGGGCTCTCGAAATATCCCTTCGGGTTTTGATCGTCTCCGGGGAGCAGATCGTTACCCATAAAGTAGCCCGCATTCGCTAGTATTCCGCAGGTAAGGCTCGTGCCGCTACGACCTGAACCAAGAACTAGACAATTAAGCATATCACACGGATTTTGAGCGCTTTTGGAGGCAAGTTAGACAGTGATTCCGTCTCGCAATCCCGGTTGATTGCTTACGCAAAGGTTAAAGGTTGCGACTTTATCCCCTTCGCAGAGCTATCGTTAAGTTCATGTTGGCTCCAATCTGGATGCAAGGCAAAGGCTGGATCGCCAACTACGGAAAACCTCGGACCGCTCTGGTAAGGCACAGCCAAGATGGTAAGGCGAAGACAGTCTTTCACCACATGCACTTCTTTGTACGGGCGAACATAACAGCCGATGGTCACATAGTAGTTGCCCGGAATGAGGACGTTGTAGTCAAAGCTGCATGTTATTTCGCGCAAGCCCGGATGATGCAGTTGTAAGTCGCTCCCGAGAGTGTTAACCGCAAACAAGAATCTGTTTCGATTGTCGTAGACGCGAACAGCATACGAGCTAGCCGCTACTTCCACGAAATGTCGCCAGACCATTCGCAGCGCGAATGGTTCACGATAGAGCAATGAGTCGCAGCTCCTGCCCTTACTGTCGAGAACTTCTGCTTCAATCAAACATATCTCAGCTGCTGTGTTGCACTTCTCCGGCAGGCGATACGTTTGGCGAACGCTCGGATGGGTTTCGTGCAAATAGGAGGAGATTATGGCTGTGACGTCGCCTTCAGCAGCCATCACTCCGTCACGCAACAAAATGGCACGACTGCATAATCGGTGAATGGCGTCCATGTTGTGGGTAACGAAGATTATTGTACGCCCCTCTTTCGTTGCCACGTCCTCCATCTTCCCAAGACATTTCTTCTGAAACTCGGCGTCGCCTACCGCGAGCACTTCGTCGATGAGAAGAATCTTTGGGTCGAGGTGAGCAGCAACCGCGAAAGCGAGCCGTACATACATGCCAGTCGAATACCGCTTCGCCGGCGTGTCGAGGAACTTCTCTATCTCGGCAAAGGCGACGATTTCATCAAACTTTCTTCGAATTTCCGCCCGACTCATGCCGAGGATCGCGCCGTTCATAAAAATGTTTTCGCGCCCAGTTAGTTCCGGATGAAAACCTGTCCCGACTTCGAGAAGCGCTCCGACGCGACCGTAGATCTCTGCGGTGCCAGACGTCGGCTCTATGATGCGGCTCAGAATCTTCAGCAGTGTGCTCTTGCCTGCGCCGTTGCGTCCAATAATGCCGACTACTTCGCCTTTTTCAACATCGAATGAGACACCCTTGAGCGCCCAGAATGTTTCTGACGTACGTCGGCTATTCCGTCCCAAACGTGCCAGCAAACGCCCTGGCAATTTGGTCAGATCGTCCCGCAGCGTCCGGTAACCCCCCAGCCCGCCCGGTTCATGCGCAATCCTGAAAGACTTGCTTAGGTTTCTAACAGAGACGGAAACGTCCGACATTTTTCCCAGGAATTAGCGCGAAAATTAGATCATATCGGCGAAGCTGCGTTCGACGCGGCGAAAGAAAAATGCGCCACTGAATAAGGCAAGTAAGGACGTCGTGACGGTAATGCAAAGAATCTCTGCGCTCAACGCGTTACTCCCCAACACCGCCCAACGGAAGCCCTCAATGAAACCGACGGCGGGATTTACAGCGTAGAGCCATTGCCACCTTTCGGGCACCATGCTCATTGGGTACACGACAGGGCTTGCGTACATCCACACCTGAACGAAATACGGCAAGGCATTGGTGCAGTCACGGTACTTGACGCCGAGCGCTGAAAACCAAAGGGCAACACCAGTTGAGGTAAGCGCCATCAAAATAAGAATACCCGGAATTGCGGCCAGCCGAAACGTGGGCTGGACTCGATAAATTGCCATCAACACCGCGAGCACGATCAGTATGACAGCGAAATCGACGAGCCCACGAAGGGTCTGGGCGAGCGGGATAAGCAACTTGGGAAAGTAAACTTTGGAGACAAGTTGAGAGTTGCGCACAAGACTAGTCCCGGCGCGTTGCAGCGCCTGGGAAAAATAGGTCCAAACGGTTACCCCGCAAAAAACGAACAATAAATACGGCGCGCCGTCGCTGGGAAGCTTCGCCACTCGGCCAAAAACGACTGCGAAAATCACCGCCGCAACGAGCGGCTGTGCCACTACCCAAACAACCCCCAGCGCCGTTTGCTTGTATAAAAGCTTGATATCGCGCTGCACCAAAACCCAGAGCAGATCGCGGTATCTCCAAATTTCACGAACATTAAGGCCGGCCCATCCCTTGGTCGGTTGAATGCGATAAGTCGGCTTACTCCATTGCTGGGCCAGTGTGGCTGGCCTTCGCGGTTCGATCTCAGTCATCAAGGTCACACATTCCGCGTTCAAGAGAGCAACATTAAGGTACTGCTCGCCGAGCGCAAGGAGAGGCCTCACCCACTCATCTCGAAACTAGCTCGCTTTTTCCAGGTTCTCGCAGAACTCTGTCGCGTAATCGGCCCAAGTCCTCGGTTCCCGAGACATGTATCTGCGTATCACGACCTGCCATGGCGAGAAATCACCATGCCGCTCGTCAGCGAACTACGTTGAACGGTCTAACCAATCGATGGAGCCGACCGCGATCCGGTGTTATATCAGTTTTGTGATGACTTCGTTTCCTTACTCCGCAGCGACGCACCCCCTCACCCGCGGCAGCTCATCTTGTTCTCGTTGGGCGGCAACATCCACCATCTCTTCATTCATATCGTGAAAATTGTCGGAATTGGACTTAATAAGACTGGGACGAAGACGTTGGGCGAGTGCATGCGCTGCTGGAATATGAAGCACATATCTTTTTCGGCGAACGCCTTTGACTATTGGAGAAACAACGATGCCGCCGCCATCATGAGGCTTGTCGAAGAGTATGATAGTTTCGAAGATTGGCCTTGGCCGTTGATTTACAAGGGAATCGATGAGGCATTCCCAGAAGCGAAATTCATTCTAACCACCAGACAATGCCCTGACGCTTGGTTTGATAGTCTATGTAGGCATGCTGAGACACATGGTCCAACAATCTTCCGCAAGTTGATCTACGGCTTTGAAATGCCGCACAGCCACAAACGTGAACATATCCACTATTACGAGGCACACACGGAATCAGTGCGTGGGTACTTTGGCCGCAACCCAAGTAAGCTTCTAGAAGTGTGTTGGGAAAATGGCGATGGATGGGAAGAACTATCCAACTTTTTGGCACTACCCTCGCCAGACATCCCCTTTCCTCACGCCAACAAGTCGCCAGGCTAGCTCCACTAGATCGTCCCTGACGTATCGGTAACTATATTGACGCCTAACCCCTCGCTCGAGCCGAGGAACCCTCTATATCACCTCTCTCGCCATCGCTGGAACTTCCGCGGTCGAAGGCATCGTCCGTGGTCCCGATGGTCGGAATCCCGCAGCCGCAAGCGTGGCTAGTGATGAATGGCCACTTACGTCGGTGGCCTATGAACGAGGCTGCCTTTTCAAAGGTAAGGTTTTGATTTATGCCGCCCCGGCCGGACCTAATGAACGAGCGAACTTTCCCAAACATCGCAGCTCTTTTGTTTCCAGGTTAATAAAGGTTGGACGATCCCCGGGCGGGCCCACGGTGTTCTACGTGGAGAAGTGTCTTCCACGTCCAGAAGCAAAACGTTGTCGCGACGGGCAAGATTCTTGATGCCGGTCAGACCTGCATTCACAGAAATAAGGTAGGTGGATGGGCTTAGAAGATTCCTCGGAATTTCACAACGGGCCGTGTAGTGGCCCGGCGCGCGCCGGGAATGAAATTCCGCATGGTCGGCGTCGTAAGTTGTGAACACACACAGACCATCGCTCGTCCGTAGAGAAAATCCGACCCATAGGTTCCACAATGGTTTTGTGATGGCATAATCAATTTCCACCGCAAATCGCTTGGTATTTTCCAGTGCGGACGATTACCCCGCAAAAAACGAACAATAAATACGGCGGGCCGTCGCTGGGAAGCTTTGCCACCCGGCCAAAAACGACTCCGAGAATCACCGCCGCAACGAGCGGCTGTGCCACTATCCAAATAGCACCCAGAGCCGTTTGCTCGTATAAAAGCTTGAGGTCGCGCTGCACCAAAACCCAGAGCAGATCGCGGTATCTCCAAATTTCACCAACATTTATTCCGGCCCATCCCTTGGTCGGTTGAATGCGATAAGTCGGCTTTCTCCGGTGCTGGGCCAAGGCGGCTGGCCTTCGCGGTTCGGTCTCAGTTATCAAAGTGACGGATTCGCGTTCAAGGCAGTAATGTTAAGGTACTGCTCGCCAAGCTCAAGCAGAAGCCTCGTGTTCTCATCTCGAAACTAGCTCGCTTTTCTCAACTTCTCGCAGATTTCTACCGCGTAATCGATCCAAGTCCTGGGCTCCCGGCGCTCGATTTCATTGATCAGTTTCTTGCGCAACGCAGGCTGCGTCGCTAGCGCGACCATTGCCTCTGAAAGTTGCAATGGATCGCGAACATCGCAGGTCAAGCAACCACCGTCTTTTGCAATCTCGGCCATCTCACCAAAATTTGCGCAGATACACGGGCGGCGATTCCACAAGCTTTCCACAATGGGAAGACCGAAGCCTTCGACGAGCGATGGATAAACAGTGAAATCGCAGTCGCGATAGAACTCGCTGAGCTGATCATCGGTTGCTCTGCCGTGCCAGGTCACGCTTCGGTTTCGCGCCGCCGCGCGCTTCACAAGATCGACAATTAACTCTGCATCTTCGTAGCGATCGCCAACGAGATGAAGCTCCGCTGGGCTGGAGATAGCGGCGCAAGCGAGCTCGAACGCTTCCAGCAACGTTTTGTGATTCTTTCGCGGGTCAAGCGTGGAAACACAAAGAAGCCTTACGGGACCGAAAAAGTTGACATCCTTCGCGGCACAGCGCTTCTCGCCCACCAACTCGCCGGGAAGCCGACAGACGCTTAACGGCGGGAGGCGTTGCCCGTTTCTTTGCGCAAAGGCGCGAAATTGCTCTGCCGCCGAATCGGAAACCGCAATGACGAGATCGGTACGGCAAAGCGCCCTCATGAATTCGGGATGACGCTCTACAGCATCAGGACGTGTCAGGTCGGGATGTGAAAGCGGGATCGCGTCGTGAAAGATGGCGGCCACACGCATTTTTCGCCATCGCGCGTGGTCAATTACGCGCAGCGCTCGATTGCCATAAATTATCTCGGGCAAGACAAGCCATGCTCCGGCTGGAGATTTGGAACGAACGCCTTCGATACGTTGAACTACTCCAAGGCGCCCGTTCTGCATCCGATTCAGCGGCAACAAACCGTGACGCCACTTCGACCAGCGCATTATTTGGAGATTAACGCCGCTCTTGCTCAATCCCCAGAGCAAGCCGCGCACAACGGTTTGCGCTCCAGTCCTCGCCCCGGTCTTTGCGGTGTGGGTTGCGTCGACAAAAATTGTTCCGATTTCGCCCGAGCGGATTCGCCAACATCGATCTTGCGGCCGCAATCTCAAGTCAAACTTAGAGCGTACGATCAGACGCTCGATATTGAATTACTTCGCTGACTTACTCGGGTGAGATGTCCATCTGCGATCGAAAATCAGAGTCGATGCCGGCGCTCCCCCACGTTCCGCCCCAATGCGATGTGGCACACGAGATTTCCCAGTGGAAGCGCATTCGGACGCTCTGCTAAAATATCTAGCGAGTATCTCTGGGCCAGAGTCGCAAGAAAACACTCTTAGTTACACTCCGGAAGACATTGCCGCTAGGGTCCGCTTCATGCGCAAATGCTTAGGTCTGCCAATGAATAGCGCGAAGGCCTGGCACACAGGATTGATGCTTCGGCAAGAGCGGACGATTCGCCAAACTAAGAAAACCAGGTAGAAATCCTCGATGACTTTGCTTTCCCATCGCTTATCGCGGCCCACTCGTATTGCGCTCGTATTCGTCATCTGTGTGCTTCCGCTGCGTTATGTATTAAACCGATTTTCGCCAGAGACGTACTTTACAAGTCTGATCTACTACGGCGCTGATTTTTATCCGACCGCGATACCGGAGGTGCGGGAGATTAAGCCTCAGCTTAACTCCGCCGCCGGCTATGACGGCCAATTCTATTCCCAGATAGCTATACATCCATCGTTGAGAACGCCCGGACTAAGGGAATCGTTAGACACCCCTGCTTACCGCGCAATGCGGCCGTTTCTGCCGTGGTTAAGCTATCTCGCAGGATTTGGGCGTCCATTCTGGATACTGCAAGCGTATGCTCTTTCCAACCTGCTGTTCTGGTATTTGCTCGTTTTTGGGCTTCTGCATTATCCGCATCCGACTTCACGCCGCGACTATTTATGTATTCTCGCAGCATGCTTAAGTTCCGGGGTTCTGTTTTCCTTGCAACGCGCTTTGGTAGACCTCCCCGCGGCTACACTCTGCTTCCTTGGAGCGTCGCTCGCCGAAGAGTTTGCCGTGGTCGCGATTGCTGCGGCAGTCCTGACCAAAGAGACTTATGTATTACAACTGATTGAAAGATCTTTCCACAGGGGAAAGACCGGGAGTCTCGCTCCAGCAGTGATTAAGTACGCATGCATCTTGGTTCCAGCGCTGCTGTGGCATTCATATGTGCATTTCATCTTTGGACCTCCTCAATTCGGAACAAACTTCGGCTGGCCGTTTTCCGGATATCTTGCGGCTATACTCAAAGCAACAAAAATGTTGCCTTATAAACATCTCAGTTTCTCTTCAATTACATCTGTGCTTGCGCCGGTCTCCCTTCTTGTTCAGGGCTTCTACCTATTCTGGGCGCCACGGTCTGGTTCAATTTACCGCCGGACTGGAATGGCGTTCGCTGTAAGCTCAATATTTCTAAGCAGCGATGTCTTTGTGGACCAAGTATCGTATTGCCGAGATCTCATACCAGTTAGTCTCGCGTTCAACATTACGTTGATGCAAAATAATCCACATCGCTTTGGATTCTGGTTCGTTGCCGGCAATGCCGGTTTAACGAAGGGCTTGGTGCAGCTAATTCACGGGTAAAAGCTGGACTTCGCGCCTAGTAAATGAGGTTTCTCACCAAACCGACTGGAACGCCGCCGACAGTTGGCAGCGCGCGGCTCTTCGCCGTTAATCTCGCGGGCGATGGAGGATCCACGAGATGAAAGACGGCCCCATCGCCGCCAGCAATCCGCGGGGCACGCGAAATTCAATTCTTTAAATAACGTTAGATCGACCATCGCAGAGCCAAGCTCTTTTCACGACGCAGTTCACGCACTTTTATTCTGGAAAGTGTAGCGGATTTGCAAAGCGCGGAATATATGGACCGCGGCGGTCGCCATTCCCCACAAGCAGAGCAAGATGAAACCGTTGGCTGGTGTTCCGGTCAACAAACAAAAGGTAAATAGCCAGGTGTAAATGTTGCGGCGAGCCGCGACATAGCGCACGAATCGATCGAATCGAGAAACATCATGATGCTTCGGCCAACTCGCCGCTTCACGGACCATTTCGCGAGGCGTTCCAGCGAATCGCAAGCAAAGAAAATGAGCCAAATCACATAAGCATAACGAACCTGGCCTGTAGCGTGAAAATGATATGCCAGAGCTGCCCACCACGACATCTCAACAAAATAATCAAGCAGATGTTCGCCTTTGCCGATCCTGGTCGTCTGAACCCTCAGTCGCGCCAACTTGCCATCGACCCCATCCAGAATTCCTACCAGCAACGCGAGCAATGCTCCAACCGAGAGATATCCGAAAGCGTAAAGGAGCGTCACGCTTAGCCCGAGGATTCCTGTTCCAAGCGTGATCTGATTAGGAGTGATCGACGTTCGACAGAGGTGCGACACAATCCATTTTTCAATCGGCGCATGGACGAGAGCCGGAAAATCGAGCACACCGCTTTGCGTCGCGTCGCGGAGGAAACGTTCGGCCAGCAGCCGGCGTTCCGGCGAAGGAGCAGGAAAGAAAACCGGCCGCACATTCCTGCGCATGCTCTTAACGTATGCCGGCTGCTGAGTAGCATCGACGGAAGCTATTTGGCCCGTTATCGTATCCAAAGCAATCTCTTGCGCGAGGGCAGCGACGCGATTTTTTCCCGAAAGCCATTCGCTCGAGAGCAGAGTCG
>QHRJ01000208.1 GCA_003220075.1 Verrucomicrobiota bacterium | reverse complement strand
GTTTGCAGAAAGCCGGCGCGAAGACAAACGAATCACGCAGCAGCTGACCGAGGAACTTTCGAAAACGTTTATCACGCCATTGGAACGTGAAGACATTCAGGCGCTGGCCAGTGCGCTCTACAAAATTCCGAAAACGGTCGAGAAAATCGGCGAACGGATCTTAATTTGCCCGGAGGATTTGCATGGGCGCAGTTTCAACCGGCAAGTCGAGCTGCTCGATCGCGCGGCCGAAGTGGTGCTGGCTATGGTTAAGCAATTGCGCAAAGGCACTGACATTCGGACTGCTCGCGAGATGAACGCGCGACTGCAAACAATTGAAGGCGACGCCGATAAACTCGAGCTCGAGCTGCTGCATGATCTTTATCACGGCGATCACTCACCCAAACATATTATTTTTCTGCGCGATCTTTACGAATTACTCGAGAAAGTAATCGATCGCTGTCGGGACGCCGGGAACATCATCCTGCAGGTCGTTCTCAAATACGCGTAATCGGCTTGCTCGATGATCACGTTTTTCGTCGTCGTCTTCGCGGCGATTGTTTTCGAATACAGCAACGGGTTTCACGACGCCGCCAATGCCATCGCAACCGTTGTCTCGACCAAAGTGCTCACGCCGCGTCAAGCCATCGCGATGGCAGCGATTTTCAATTTAACCGGCGCGCTTCTGGGCGGTGCAGTTGCCTCTACCATCGGCAAAGGTTTGGTCGATACCAATGTCGTGACCATGGCGACGGTGTTGTGCGCGCTCATCGCCGCCTTCGCCTGGAATATTACGACCTGGTGGGTCGGTCTCCCGTCGAGTTCCAGTCATGCACTTATTGGTGGCTTGTGCGGCGCTGCTCTCGCGACCGCGCGCGGAAACTGGTCGGTGTTGAAATGGCACAGCGGACTCTGGCCGAAGGTGGTTGTTCCGATGATTACATCGCCGCTGGCCGGTTTCTTTCTCGGCGCTCTAGTGATGTTCGCGCTTTTTGTGATTTTCCATCGTTTTACACCGGCGGTGGTCCAGTCCGTTTTCGGCAAATTACAAATTTTTAGTGCGGCCTGGATGGCGCATTCACACGGCACCAACGATGCGCAAAAAACGATGGGCATCATCACCCTCGCGCTTTTTACCGGGACGAAAGCGGGGAGTTTCGATCACTTGCCGGGCTGGCTGACTTTTTTGCAAACGCCGGCCTTCGGCGCAATTCCCGCGTGGGTAACGATTCTTTGTGCCATTACCATGGCGGCGGGCACAGCCGCGGGTGGCTGGCGAATCATCCGCACGCTCGGACATAAAATGGTAAAACTTCAGCCGGTGCACGGCTTCGCCGCGGAAACGAGCGCGGCCCTCATCATTCAGACTGCAAGCGTTTACGGCATTCCGCTTTCAACTACGCACGTGATTTCGACCTCGATCATGGGCGTCGGGGCAGCCAAACGTTTCAGCGGGGTGAAATGGACCGTAGTGGAACGGATCATCTGGGCGTGGATTTTGACGCTCCCAGCCACCGGCTTGATCGGATTTATTCTAGCGCGCGCCGTTGCCGCGCTATGATTAGCAAGGAGAGGCGTTCTCCATAGCGCAGTGCCGACTCTTGTATCAGGTCAGCAACGGCCGGCGTTTATCCGCAACTCATTAGTAAACGTCCCGCTTATACCGCTTATCGGCCTTCATTTGCTCGACATAGGCTTGCGCTTCCTCGGGCGACTTGTCACTTTGCTCCTGCACAATCGTGCGCAGCGCCGCATCGACATCCTTCGCCATCTTCAGCGCATCGCCGCAAACGTAAAAATACGCGCCGGCGTCGAGCCAGCGCCATAATTCGGCTGCGTTCTCTTGCATCCGATTTTGCACATAAATCTTATGCTCCTGATCACGCGAAAACGCACAGTGAATGTGGGTGAGGATGCCCTGTCTTTTTAGTTCCTCGAATTCCTCGCCATAATAATAGTCACAGCTGGCGCGCTGTGCGCCGAAGAAGAGCCAATTGCGCCCACGCGCGCCGACCGTGCGGCGCTCCTGCAAAAAAGCCCGGAAAGGCGCGATTCCGGTCCCAGGCCCAACCATAATAATATCGGCATCGCCTTCCGGCAGATGAAAGTGCTTAGCCACGCTAGGGAAAACTGGGACGGGCTGATCATTGCAGCGCTCGGCCAGAAAAGTCGAAGCCACGCCTTTGCGAAGGCGTCCGTGCGATTCGTAGCGAATGACGTCGACGATGAAGTGGACGGAATCGGGAAAGACTCGCAAACAACTCGCGACCGAGTAAAGGCGGGGTTGTAATTTCGTTAGCAAGCCAACGAATTCCTCGGGCGTAAATTTGGCCGAAGGATGTTGCAGGAGGAAATCGATCACCTCCATCCCCCAGAGATAAACCTGGAGATCGTGTTTATGGTCGGGACGAAGCAATTCCTCTAGCAACGGAGCGGCCGAGGCCCGCTCGACAATCGCTTTCAAAAACTTCGGTGTCGACGTCGTGATGGCATAGTGGCGCAGCAAAGCCCGGCGCAGCGGCGCAGTTTCGTTTTTTCCCGCTGGCACGATCTCATCGCCGGTTGCGCCGAGCGCGCGAATGATCTCTTCGACCAGCGGAGGATCGTTCGAGGCGCAAACTGCCATCGAATCACCCGGTTCGAAGGTCAACCCTGAACCGGCGAGCGAAATTTCGTGGTGTCGCGTTTCCTTGTTCCGATTTCCTTCGTTCAGCCGTCGATTAACGACCATTTTTCCTGGAAACGGATTAGTGCGGGAATACTGCGATTGCATCAAGGAGAGGAACTACTCGGCGTCATAGCCGATGGCAAGTGCCGGCCACGCGGGAAAATGGCGAAGCACGAATGACGAAGCTCGAAGGAATGACGAAGCTCGAATGACGACAATCTTCTATTCAGCTTTTCAGTGAGTCCGCGTTTGTCGTTGCCGATCCCTTCATCATTTGTATTTCGTTAATCAAATTTGTGAATTCCTTCGTCATTCGTCATTCGGATTTCGTCATTAACCCGGTGACGAGCATCTCCGCTGCTCGTGACAACTGGCGAGCCTTCAAGCCCCTTGCGGCACAAAGACACAAGGCTAGCCTCTCGCGAACGCGTTTCTAAACGCGGGCACTTTCATGGATCACGACGAAGCGCCGCCGGCCATTCCGCCACTCACTCTGCCGCCGCATGATCCCTATGCCGCCTTTCGCTTTGCCAACTTCAATCTCTATATGACGGGAAATCTTCTCGCCATCCTCGGCCGGCAAATGTTGGCCGTGGCGGTGGAGTGGGAGATTTACCGGCGCACACATTCGGCCACCGCGCTCGGATTGGTCGGCCTCGTCCTCGCAGTTCCGGTCGTTTGCCTTTCGCTGCCGGCGGGACATCTGGCGGACAAATACAGCCGGAAACATATCATCATGATCGCGCAGTTTTTCAGCGCGATCGCGTCGGCCGCGCTGGCATTGGTTTCTTGGAAACATCTTGTCATTCCAGCGTGGCCGATTTTACAGCACGGTAACAATCTATTGCGCGGGATTGCCGGGATTTTCGAGCGCCATCAATCAGCATTTCATTTCGACGATTTCTCGATTCCGCTGATTTATCTTTTGCTCTTTGTTTCAGGGACGGCCCGAACGTTTGCCTGGGCCGCGCGCAGCTCATTTTTTCCGACGCTGGTACCGCGGGACGCTTTTGCTAACGCCATTACCTGGAACAACAGTGTTTTTCAAATTGGCTCGGTCGCTGGCCCAGCCATTAGCGGGTTCATCGTCGCGCACATTAGCTTTTCCTGCGTTTACATCATCGACGCCATCTGCTCGTTTCTTTTCTTTCTTCTGATATTGCCAATTCCGCGTGCGCTAGCCCGGGAAAAACGGGAAGAGCAAAATACCTGGCGTAGTCTTCAGGCGGGAATGCGTTTTGTTCTGAGCAAACACGTTATCCTTGCAACCATCACGCTCGACTTGTTCGCCGTTTTACTCGGTGGCGCGACCGCGTTATTGCCGATGTTTGCCGATCAAATTCTGCATGTCGGCGCGATCGGGCTCGGTTGGATGCGCGCCATGCCGGCGATCGGTGCGTTCGGCACCGCGCTGTTGGTTGCCTACTTGCGGCCGATGAAATGCGCGGGTCGGAATTTGCTCTGGTCCGTCACTGGTTTTGGAATCGCTACCATTCTCTTTGGATTGTCACACGCGTTTTGGTTTTCCCTCGCGATGCTCTTTTTGATTGGCGCATTCGATAGCGTAAGCGTGATCATTCGCGGCACCATCGTGCAACTGGTCACGCCGGATGAAATGCGTGGCCGCGTTTCCGCCGTGAACAACATCTTTATCGGCACCTCGAACGAATTTGGCGCCCTTGAATCCGGCCTGACTGCTGCATTGTTTGGTCCGGTCATTTCGGTAGTTGCTGGCGGAATCGGAACCATTCTCGTCGTCCTCGGGGTGGCGAAGTGGTGGCCGGAAACGTTGAAGATTGGAAGATTGGAGACTTTGCGCTAGGAACACAGGCTTAGCCTGTGCGCCCAGCGGAGTTGAACTCCGCTGCTGAACGAAAGGAAGCGACTTGGCGTTTTACAGAAACGCCCTACAAATAGAAGCGATGAAAATCGCGGCTGCCCAGATCGCCTGCACGCCGGGAGATCTGGAAGCGAATCTGCGCACAGTTAACGATTTCGCTTCACGTGCCAAAGACTCCGGCGCGGAACTGGTCGTCTTTCCTGAAATGATCGATACTGGCTATTCGATGCCGGTGATCCAGAAGCACGCAACTTCCTGGAATGAAGGCGCAGTGCCGCAGCTTCAAAAAATGGCAAAGCAACTTTCGCTTGCAATCATCGCCGGCGTTTCTGATCGCGATGGTGCGCGCATTTATAACGGCCAGGTTTTCATCGACGCCGGCGGCAACATCCCGGCCAAATATCGCAAGACGCATTTGGTGACGGCTGCGCCGTTGGACGAGCGCCCGGTCTTTACTGCCGGCGACGCATTCGTCAGTTACAAGCTCGATAAGTTCAAACTCGGTCTAACGATTTGCTACGATCTCCGATTTCCCGAGGTGTGCCGCGCCCTCGCGCTGGAACATGGCGCGAATGTTTTCGTTAATTCCTCGGCCTGGCCATTCCCGCGCCTTGAACATTTACGGATTCTCGCGCTGGCGCGCGCGATTGAAAACCAATGCTACCTCATTCTGGCAAATCGAGTCGGGATAGATGACGGAGTCACTTTCTGTGGCACATCAGCGATCATCGATCCCTACGGTGTGATTGTTGCAGCCGCCTCCGCCGATCGGGAAGAACTGATTCAAGCTGAGATCTCAGAAGATGTCATCAACTCCGTGCGCAGCCGCATGGCGGTATTCGATCATCGCCGGCAGGATTTGTATTAGGGTAGCTCGCATCAGCCGACATTCTGTCGGCTTTCTGATTCTTATCCTGCCAGCCATTTTACAATTGAAGTTACACTTGGATGTCGCACATGGAACACCCCAAATGTTAACTTGCTGGGAAGGGCTTTCGCTTCGCGGATCGCATCGGATCCCTCGACTTCACTTGGGAT
The DNA here is from genome assembly GCA_003220075.1 of Verrucomicrobiota bacterium. Taxonomy (GTDB): domain Bacteria; phylum Verrucomicrobiota; class Verrucomicrobiia; order Chthoniobacterales; family UBA10450; genus AV69. The sequence continues at coordinate 771 of QHRJ01000208.1, read as the reverse complement.
GACGGTCAAAACGCCCCGTGCAGCGCAATCATTCCGTAGGGTGCGCTGCCATCTTCGTGGAAGCGGATATTGGCGCGATAGAAGTCGAAGTTGCGATATGGTTGATAGCCGGCCTCGGCATTGACTGATAGCCAGCTTGTAAGCTTCCAGTCGATGCCGCCACCGGCTCGCACTTCGCTATAGGTCAGCACGGCATGATTCAACCTGGGAATTCCGTGGTCGCGACCGAAATTATCGCTCACTCGAAAGTTCGTTTCCTTCAAAGTCGCGCCGAGATACAAAGTCAGATTCTTGTTCCACTCGTATTCGAGACGCGGCGTGGGCAGAACGGCGTTGAGCACCCACTTCGGCTGGAACTTCCAGCGGATACCGCCGCCAGGAATGACGGGATACTTTCGTTCCACGTCAATGCTGATGCCAAGTACAAACTGAAGGTCGGGGTTATAAATATAGGTGCCGCCGATTTCGAACGGCATGTTGAAAACGTTCGAGCCGGGCCGGAAAGCTTCACTATAAACGCCGGGCAGAGTTTCAAACCTAACGAGAATTGAATCGGAGAACTGAGAATCGATTCCAACAACAGCGGCGGCGGATTGGAGCGTATTCGGAAGGGGGGCGTTTTTGCCCAAACCGAAGGAGAATTGTTCGTATTCGAAGCCGAGTCGTAACACGCCGAGCTTGACCCGCGGGGTGAGAACAATACGGAGCAAAGTATCGCTTTCATCGAAATCGAGAACGCGATGAGGGCCACGGCTAACGGTTGACTCACCG
>QHRJ01000207.1 GCA_003220075.1 Verrucomicrobiota bacterium | reverse complement strand
AACAGAAATGCATATTCCGGGATCGCCGGCGCGTATCCGGTCACAAATTTCTTGAGCACGAAGGTTTCGAAAAACCAGGTTGTATGCGCGAGATGCCATTTCGTCGGGCTAACGTCGGGCATCGATTGCACGACGCAATCTTCCGCTTCAAGATCGCGCGTCAGCAGTTTCGAAAAATCACGGACATCGCGAAAACGCGTGCGCAGCGATTCCGCGCGTGATATTGCCCGGGACGAAACGGGCTTCTCCCCAATCGCCGGCATGTCTCAGGTCTCGTCCGCCTCGTGTTCTTCGAGACGCGCCTCGAGCATTTGATCATGCGCGGCCTCCTCCAAACCGTCGGTGACCAATGATTGCCCCAGCGTTTCATCGTCCTCATCAAAACCTGGCCGGGGGGCGCGATGTCCGGGTGATTCGGGAACAATCTCATGCTCGTCCTCGGAAACTTCGACTCCGCTACCAATTTCTTCGGGCGCAGCGGTCTGCTGGATTCCCATCAACTCGCGACGAGCCTGTTCCCAATCGGCATCGGTAAAATCATTGGGATCGCGTTCGTCGATCAACGCGATCTCGCGCGCACGCCGCTCAATCAACTCCGGTGTGGGCGCGCCGACGCCATCGCCGTGCACGGAAATTTTTCCGAAGCCCGGTTGTGAGTTTTCATTCATATACATAATGAATCGGATTACAGCGAACGATTGTGCGCACGAGGAGGAGGGAGTTGTCGAGCCACGAATTTCGCATCGTCGCAAAATAAGCCGATCAGGATAATGTGCCAATGATTCCGCTGCGGGACGAAATTTTTATTCGCAGGAACGGCGAACAGGTCGCGTTCAGCGAATACGGCGATACCAATGGAGAGCCAGTCATGTTTTGTCATGGCTGGCCGAGCTCGCGCCTGATGGCGCAATTTACCCATGATGCCGCTCGCGAATTGGGGGTGCGAATTATTTCTCCAGACCGACCGGGAATTGCTGATTCGAGTTTTGTGGCCCAGCGCAAATTGCTCGATTGGGCGCCGCTTGTTTCTGAGCTGGCGGATTTTTTGAGACTGGAAAAATTTCGCGTGCTCGGCATCTCTGGCGGCGCGCCCTACGCTTATGCCTTGGCCTGGGCTATGCCGAAGCGCGTGCGCGTCATTGCGGTGGTAAGTGGCACGCCCAACATCTCCGAGCTGAGCGATCACAGCGGACTGCTGGCGCTGTATCGATGGTTGATGTTTGCCGACCAAAGATTCCCAGCTGCTCTCTGTCGGCTCGGATTTCGCCTGGCCCGGCCGCTTCTCTCGCTGCGCCCTCCGCGGCGTAGCCGCTCCTGGCTGTTGAAATTGCTACAACCATGCGATGCCGATTCGCTGCGCGACGAGCTAGCCTTTGAAGCTTGTTTCGAAAGTCAACGCCGCGCTTGGAAAACTTCTGCTGACGGCGTGCTGGCAGATGCGCAATTGTTTGCCCAACCGTGGGGATTTTCCCTCGATGAATTGCAAGTGCCGGTTCGCTTGTGGCATGGCGATTCCGATCGGAGCTTTTCCGTTGGAGTAGCGCAAGAAATGGCGAAGAAAATTCCGAATTGCCATTTGCGTGTCATTGAAAGGGCCGGTCATTATTCGGTACCCATCCGTCATATTCGCGAAATCCTGGCCGATTTGATCGCGGTTTGAATCAAGGAGCGGCGTCTTCCCAGCCGCCGACTTAGACAAACGGCGATCTGGAGAACGCCGCTCCTTGAATCGTCATCCCGAGCGGAAGCCTAGGGATTTCGTGGCGAGATCTTCAAGGTAGCTTCACGGGATCCTTCAACTTCGCTTCGCTCCATTCAGGATCACCGAGACTTGTAGGGTAGGCATTCCTGCCTGCCACTTTCTAAGCCGGCAAGCGGGAGCGCCTGCCCTACAATGGCGGAGCGAGCGGAAAGGCCGGTAACAAATTTTCCGTGCGCCGGGCACAACTCACGCTACGAATTTCCCGTGGAAGATTTCACTGCGGGCACCATCAGTGGCCAGCCCACCCGAAAACAACTGACTCTCGGAGGCGAATGGGACGCGCGCGTCCACCAACTGGTGAGCGATTTTGGGGCCGAGCACTCGCCGGAGTTGATCGAAGAGATGATCGTGGCCGCGTTAAGAATGGCGCGCGACAAAATGAGCGTTGCCGATCTCAAACTGATTTCGCGCTCGATGAAAGAAATGCGTTACGCCGCGAAAATCTTCGCCGGCTATCAGGCGTTTCGAAAAGTTGGCATCTTCGGTTCCGCGCGGGCCGCACAAGATTCGCCAGAAGCCAAGGTGGCGGAGGAATTCGGACGCCAAATGGTCGCGCACAATTTCATGATCATTACCGGTGGCGGCGACGGAATCATGGGTGCGGTTCAACGGGGCGCGGGGCGCGACATGAGCTTCGGCCTAAACATTCGGTTGCCCTTCGAGCAGCGCGCCAACGAAACCATTGAAGGCGACAAGAAGCTCATCAACTTCAATTACTTTTTTACCCGCAAACTTAATTTCGTTAAGGAAACTCATGCAGCCGCGCTTTTTCCCGGTGGTTTCGGCACGCTCGACGAATCATTCGAGGTCCTCACTTTGATGCAGACCGGCAAAGCCCGGATCATTCCGGTGGTCTTGCTCGACAAATCGGGCGGCGATTATTGGGAAACGTGGATGAAATTTCTGACCCAGCATCTTTACAAGATCGGTTTCATCTCGGAGGACGACTTTTATTTTTTCAAAATCATTCACGACGTGAAAACGGCGGTGAAAGAAATCACCGATTTTTATCGCATCTATCATTCGGTGCGCTGGGTGGGGGAGAAGCTTGTTATCCGGATCGCGCGCGCCCTCTCGGCGGCGAGTCTTGCCGAATTAAACGATAAATTTGCAGATGTTTTGCGCCACGGCTCGATCGTGCAAAGCAAGGCGTTAGCGCAGGAGCAAAACGAGCCCGAGATTCTCACTTTGCCGCGACTCGTTCTTACACCGCATCGCCGCAGCTTCGGGCGTTTTCGGCAATTGATCGATGCGATTAATCGCGCCGAGTGCGTGTGATTCGTTGGAGGGACGCGCGCTGTCGCGTCCCTAAAGTTTGGGACTCGCCGCGGCGAGTCCCTCCCGGCCCTGACTAATTCCTAATGTAATCGCGGGTGAGTGGCGCTCGCACGGCAGACTGATCCCGATGCAGTGCTACGACTTCTGTATCGACCTGGAGTTTGTGATGCATCATGCGATCGAAACAGAATTCTTCGCGCGCGAGTTGCAAGCCGTTGCGCGCGCAGTTAGCGGCGAGCTCGCGATTTTGCAGCAATTCCAGAATCGCGGCGGCCATCTCTTCCTGCGCCCCGGGCGATACGATCAGGCCATGTTTGCCATGATGGATAACTTCGTCCACATCGCCAACGCGCGTCGCCACGACGGGGCGGCCGCTGGCCAGCGCCTCGCGCAACACAATCGGCGAAGCTTCCGTGCGCAGGGATGCGATGACCACCAGATCGCAAGCCGCTAAAATATCGGGAATGTCCCAGCGATAACCGAGCATCAGAATACGATGTTCGAGCCCGTAACGCTCGATCGCTTCATGCAACCGAATACCAAGTTTACGTGATCCCGTTCCCTCGCCGACGAAGACGAAGCGCGCGTCCGGCCTTTGCTGCAATGCCAATCGTGCCGCTTCCACCAGGGTCAATTGCCCTTTATCGGGGCGAATCATCCCCACATTAACGATCAGCGGCGCATTCGCCGGAATGCCGAATTCGGTGCGAAACTTTGTCGTGTCCCGATTCGGATGGAAACGCGAGAGATCAACCGCCGAGCCGATTACTTCGATTTTTTCCGGAGCAATTCCGTTATCAGCGACCAGTTGGCGCTTGATCACTGGCGCATCAGCAATAATGCGGGAGCAGCCGTGGCGGTAAACAAATGCGCGGTTTGCGCCTTCGATCGGATCGGTGATGCAACGCGAGCGGGTGAGGGGAATGCCCGCCCAATACAATGGCAAAGCGAGCCAATGATCTTTCGAGCTGAAACTTTTCACCAGGTCGATCCGATGCCGCCGGCAAAAACGCCAGAGGCAAAATGAAACCAGTGGGTCGATCCGTTTGGTCAATGCAAAAGGAACGAGGCGGGTCCCGATTTCGCGCGCCTTCGCGAAAACTTCACCTGCAGGATGGCAACCAAACCAGGCATCGTAGCCATGAGCGTTCAGCCAGTTCACTTCGAGACAGGTCCGGTACTCTTGTCCGCCCCAGCTCCGGCTGCTTTCCAGAAAAAGAAATTTCACGAGGATGTCTGAGACTGCGCCGATTCGCCGCGTTTTTCGAGAATATAATCGTGGATCGTGTTCACGTTGCGAAGCACTTTGGTCGCAATTTCAGAATTGGGCACGCTCACGCCAAAGTTTTTTTCCAAGCCCACGGCGAGCTCGAGCGCATCGATCGAATCGAGACCGATCCCGTTGGGCCCAAATAATAGCGCATCATCCGCGATCTGATCTGCCGGGATTTGGAGCATCAGGTTCTTCACCATCATTTCTTTGATGCGGGTGCGTAGGTCGGCATCGGACATAGCGAAAAGCGCCGCGATATTCCCGTAAATGACGGGGAAGTCAACCGTAGTGATTCTCACTGGGAGGAGCGACCTCCAAATTCGTCCGTTTTCTTGCGCTCCAACACGGCGCGGCAGAGGATTCGGCTCCCATATGCCAGCTCTACGATTTTTTGTTTGTGGTCTGACGATATTGCTCGCCGCCATTGCGACTTGTCCGGTCTCCGCCGACGCGGGATTTGATGGTGCGCTGCGATGGCGCAACGTCGGACCGTTCCGCGGCGGTCGGACTCGTGCGATCGCCGGCGTTCCCTCTCAGCCAAATGTCTTTTACATGGCGCAGGTCAATGGTGGCGTCTTTAAAACCATCGATTATGGGCGAACCTGGCAGCCGATTTTTGACGATCAGCCAACCGGTTCGGTTGGCGCTATCGCAGTGTCGAGTTCCAATCCGGAGATCGTTTATGTCGGCAGCGGCGAAGGGCTGCATCGGCCGGATCTGTCGATCGGTGACGGCATTTACAAATCGACTGACGCGGGAAAAACCTGGACGCATTTGGGATTGCGCGATGGACAACAGGTGGCGCAGCTCGCGGTCGATCCTCGAAATCCGGATCGATTCTTCGTTGCGGTCGCTGGTCATCCTTACGGTCCCAATGAAGAGCGCGGAATTTTCCGTTCGCTCGATGGCGGTAAGACGTTCGAAAAAGTTCTCTACCGCGACGAAAACACCGGAGGTGGTGACGTCCAGCTGGATCCGACCAATTCGAACGTCGTGTATGCGACCCTTTGGGAATCACGAGAAGGACCCTGGGAAAATAGCACCTGGAACGGCACTAATGGCGGCATCTTCAAATCAACCGACGGCGGCAAAACCTGGAACCAACTACGCCAGGGTCTTCCCGACAAAATTGTCCAGGCCAACCTCGCGGTCGCGCCGAGTTCGCCGAAGACATTGCTTGCCACCGTCAAGACGCTGGTCGCGTCGAACATTTTTCGATCCGAAGACGGGGGCGAATCCTGGGTTAGCATCACGGATGATTTGCGACCGTCGGCCGGTATCGGCGGCGGCGAGCTACCGGTCTTGCGGTTCGACCCGAAAGATCCTGCAATCGTTTATTCGGCCAGCGTTGTCTGTTGGAAGTCGATAGACGGCGGCAAAACATGGGAAGGCTGGCGGGGCGCGCCGGGCGGCGACGATTACCAAAACATTTGGATCAACTCCGACAATTCGAACATCATTCTGCTCGGCAGCGATCAGGGAGCGATTATCACCATTAATGGCGGCCAAAGCTGGAGCTCATGGTACAACCAGCCCACCGCACAACTTTACCATGTCAGCGCGGACAACGCCTTTCCCTATCGATTATACAGTGGCCAACAAGAGAGCGGTTCGGTCGGAATCGCCAGCCGCGGTAATGATGGCGCAATCACCTTTCGTGATTGGCACCCGGTCGCGGCCGAAGAATATGGCTATGTCGTCGCCGATCCGCTCGATCCTGATGTTATCTATGGCGGCAAGCTGACGCGCTACGATCGACGCACCGGTCAGGCCCAGGGGATTCTGCCAGTGCCATTGCGTTCTCCCGGTTTTCGAATGCTCCGCACCCAGCCCGTGGTCTTTTCTCCGGTCGATCCGCATCTTCTTTTCTTTTCCGGGAACAGCCTTTGGCAGACGCGGGACGGTGGATGGAATTGGCAGCAGATCAGCCCTGACCTGACGCGCAAGACCTATG
>QHRJ01000045.1 GCA_003220075.1 Verrucomicrobiota bacterium | reverse complement strand
GCCAGTCCACGGCACTACCGGCTACGATTTCGCTAATCAGGTCGCGGGCGTGCTGGTCGATCACAACGCGGAAGGAGCCATCACCAAAATCTTCAAGCGATTCGTCGGTCACTCGCTGCATTTTGGCCATCTCGTTTACGCGAAGAAACGATTGGTCATGCGCATTTCACTCGCCAATGAAGTCAACGTTCTCGGCAACATGGTTGATCGTTTGTCGGAACAGAACCGTTGGTTCCGCGATTATACATTGGAAGCTCTGGCGCGCGCGGTGCGCGAGACGATTGCCTGTTTTCCTGTTTATCGAACTTATCTCGAACCAGGGAAACCAGTGAGCGAGGAAGATCGCGCAGTGATCGAGCGCGCGGTGGCGGCAGCGAAACGGCGCAATCCCGCGATCGAAGAATCCGTCTTTAATTTCTTGTTCGATCTTTTGCTCTTTCGTTTTCCGGAGAACCTCGACGAAGAGCAACGCGCCGCCCACGCGCAATTCGTTCTCAAGTTTCAACAATTCACTGGACCGATCATGGCGAAGGGAGTCGAGGACACGGTCTTTTATATCTACAACCGGCTGGCGGCGCTAAACGAAGTCGGCGGCGAACCGCAACTCTTCGCTCTCAGCGTGGAAATGTTTCATCGGCGCAACCTTCGCCGGCAGCACGATTGGCCGGCCAGCCTGCTCGCCACTTCCACCCACGACAGTAAGCGCAGTGAAGATGTGCGCGCGCGCATGCTCGCGATCTCAGAAATTCCGCAATTGTGGGGACGCTCGTTGCAAAAATGGCGGACCGCCAACCGCCGATTCAAGAAACAGATCGATGAGGCTGAAGCGCCCGATGCCGACGAAGAATATTTACTTTATCAAACACTGCTCGGAACCTGGCCGGTCGATCTCGACGGTGCGCCGGTTTCATCGGTCGAACAAGAATTCATCATACGAATCCAGCGTTACATGGTCAAGGCCTTGAAGGAAGCAAAGCTGAACACAAGCTGGATCCAACCTAACGAGAATTGGGATCATGCCATGCAGGAGTTCGTGGCCATGATTTTAGAAACCGGTCCCCGCAATAAATTTTTGCCGGTCTTCCTGCCGGTGGCGGCGGAAATCGCCCGCCTCGGCGCCATCAATGCGCTCGCCCAAACCGCGATCAAACTGACCGCGCCGGGCGTGCCTGACATTTATCAAGGGACGGAAATTTGTGACGACAGCCTGGTCGATCCCGATAATCGGCGCCCAATCGATTATGCTCGGCGCTGCGAAATGCTGGCGAAGATCGAAAAGGTTCCGGCGAATGAATTGATGCAATGCTGGCCGGACGGCCGGATCAAAATGCGCCTGACCCAGCGGTTACTGCATTTGCGGTGCGAAAACCCGGAGTTGTTTCACGAAGGAAATTATGAGTCGCTAAATTTCGGAGGCGCATTTGCCGATTGCGCGATCGGTTTTGCGCGGCGTCACCGAGATCGGGCGATTATCGTGATCGTGCCACGATTGTCTTCGCGTCTCGGTTTTCCGCCGGTTGGTGATCGATGGCAGGATACCCATGTCGTTCTGTCATCCCGTCTGTCTAATTTGCGCGATGTTTTCAGCAATCGCGAAGTTCGTGCCGAGAAGTCACAGCTAAGATTGGCCGTGGCGATGTCGCAACTTCCGTTTGCGGTCTTCAGGAATTCGTAGGCGATACATCGAAGGAAAGATTCGCGCGGCGCATTCTAAACTCCGGGTAGCGCACGCGTCCCGGGTGTAACGCCAGTCCGGCTCGGACTTTCGGCGTCTCGCCGAGACAGTCTTTCGAAAAGTCCGCGATAACGAGACGTCATCGCCAACACGCGAGACGCGTGCGCTACCCAGAATCAGAATTTCGTCGCCAAGCTGCCGACGATTCCAGGCTGGTAGCCTGCGCTCCCCGGTCAAAGAGACATTCGCTGCCTCATCGATTTGGCAAGTCCACCGGCACGCCCCGACCTCGCGTAAACTGATTCACCAAACCGCCAACCCATTCCGAAAAGCTGCGCAAATTTTCGACCAGATCGGCGCCAAAATCGGCGAAGGTAATTTGCGGCGATGCGATCACGAGCAAGACGCTCAAAAGCAGCAGGTTCATCACATAAATAAAAACGAGGGAAAAAAAGGTTCCGTGGTCGCTCAGATCGGTCTGGTTCTTCGGAATCATCCAACAGGTGAAGGTCAGGTGAAAGGCCCAGGTAATGCCGAGCGTCGCGTAGAGAAGTTGGCCGTAGGGCGCGACGCTGAAGAATAAACTCGCGATCCCGTAAACTGCGATCGCGAGCACGCTGTAAAGCGGAAAAAAATAAGGGGCGAGCGCGATCAAGAAATTTGTTCGGTTCGTCACGATGTGACCGCCGTCGCCGCTGACTCGAAACTTGCTCACTCGTCCGCCCATTAACCAAACCCACAGCACATGCGTCAGCTCGTGGCCGAAGACGTAGATGATGACTGGTCGAGGCAAACCGAAGAATGCGATCAGCCAAAGCACCGCGCCGAGGGTAAAAAACCAAAATTCCGCGCCGGCCCAAAACTGCTGGTGAATCGTCGCGCGGGTGAAAGCGGTAAAAAATGTCTGGGTGAGAATCGCGCACCACGGCAGCAAAAAGAGTGCGGTGATATTTTTCACCCAGCGGATCGGCACCGTCAGTGGCATCGGATGATCGGGCGCGCGTCGCTTCCTCGGCTCGACATAGGGCACGATTTTTACGCGTGCCGGTTTTCGGCGATGACGTTGACCGGATGTGCGATACGGCATGAAATTATTTTGTCATATCGAGCGAAGTCGAGACATCTCTAACTTTTCCTGAGGAATAGCGAGAGATTCCTCGGTCTGAGCCGGACTGGCGTATTCGCTCCGAATGACAAAAGGAATTACGCGCGGCCCATGTAGGCGCCCGTGCGGGTATCGATCTTGATGGTTTCGCCTTCTTTGATGAAGAGCGGGACGTTAATGGTTTTGCCGGTCTCGAGTTTTGCCGGCTTGGTTACGTTGCTGGCGGTATCGCCGCGCACGCCCTCGGCTGACTCGATCACTTTCAGGCTGACCGACGCCGGCAATTCCACCTGCACCGCTTTGCCTTCGGCGTAAAGAACTTGCACCGGTAAATTCTCCACCAGGAAATCTTTGGCATCGCCGAGCAAATTATCGTGCAACGTCACCGTCTCGTACGTTTCCGGATCCATGAAATGGAACCCGTTGTGGTCCTTGTAACTGAACTCGAGGGTGGCGCGATTGATATCGACGAGCTCGACTTTGTCGGTGGAACCAAAACGCACGTCGGCGCTTTTGCCGGTGTTGATATACCGAATGATCGCCTGCACGAATGCGCGCAAATTTCCCGGAGTGCGATGATGGACTTCGAGCACAATGGCAGTGTTGCCATTGTATTTAATTGCCATTCCTTTTCGGAGATCGTTTGCCGCGGCCATTTGGAAAAGGGTAATCGTGAATCGTGAACTGTGAAAAGAGGCGGATTGTGACACGGGGAATTCGCTCGCGCAACACCCCGGTCATCCCGAGCGAAGTCGAGGGATCCCGAGATGTTACCTTAAAGGTCTCGCACCGGGATCCCCCGACTTCGCTCGGGATGACGGGAAGTTATAGTAACTTCAATCGCGTCAGATCCTGCGAATCCACTATCCCGACGGGCGCGTTGTTATCGTCAACGACGACCAGATCGTCGATGCGATGGCTTTCCAGAAGATTGAGAACTTCGACGGCCAGTTTGTCCTTATGCACGCTTACCGGATTCAATGTCATCAGATCAGCCACCAAACGTTCGCCTACTTTGGGATCGTTTTGAAAATGCCGGGCGAAATCGCCATGAGTAAAGATGCCGAGCAGTTTGCCGTCGGCGTCGGCGATCACGGCAGCGCCGGCGCGCACCGCTGTCATCGATTTCAGCACGTTGCGAATCCGAGTGTCCGATGCGACCAGCGCGAGCGCCTCGCGCGGTCGCATCACCTGATACACGCGCATGAGCAAACTGCGCCCAACCATGCCAGCAGGGTGAAATTTGGCGAAATCTTCCTTTTGAAATCCGCGCGCTTCGAGCAGCACCATCGCGAGCGCATCGCCCAGCGCCAGCATCACCGTCGTGCTCGAGGTTGGCGCCAGGTTTAGCGGGCACGCTTCCTGTTCGATGTTCACATCGAGAAAAACGTGGGCGTTTTTTGCCAGGGTGGAATCGGGGTCGCCGCAAATCGCGATGATCTTGACCTGAAAGCGCGCGATCGCCGGCAAAATCCGCAGCAATTCCTCGGTCTCGCCGCTCGCACTCAAGGCCAGAACGGCATCACCGTCCGCAACCATTCCGAGATCGCCGTGCAAAGCATTGAGCGAGTCGAGCACGACCGCGGGCGAACCGGTGCTGGTAAGAGTAGCGGCAATCTTGCTGCCGATGTGCCCCGATTTTCCCACCCCGAGCACGACAATTTTTCCGCGCGCATCAACCGTCGCTTTCAGCAATTCGATCGCGTCACCGAAACTTTTCCCAAGACGCTGCCGCAATCTTTGCAGCTCAAAGATCTCGATTTCGAGCACGCGTGCGGCCTTTTCAAGGTAGTCCATCGAAATATAATTGAACCGGAGGACGAAACCGGGCAAGACAGTTCCATTAGAGGAGGGATCGTTATGAAAAAATTATTCGCAATTGTGGGAATGACATTGATCGCAAGTGCCGCCTTCGCCCAGACTTACACCGCGCCAGTTGCTCCGCGGAAAGCTACGGGGCCGCAAAAACCGCCTCCGCCATTACCCGCGCGGGAGCCTGGCGGAGTGATCCCGCGTGCAGTTCGCGGTGGAAATCCGTTACAAATGTTGAACCCGCGCGCACCCGCTCGTTACGGCACCGCGCAGCAAAGTGTGACGGTCAAGCCGGAAGATCCCGGGAAATGGAACGGCATTAAGCTGTTCGAAATTTATTTTTAACAGTCTCCTGAAAGACCGGACTTCGGACGTTCCCGTGGTCGCGTCGTATTGCGCGACCTTCCTGAAGCCGGAGATGCTGCATATCTACCGGCAGATCACATCCCTCCACCGGGTGCGTGCAGTAGTCATCGCGCAAAAACGCGAAAACACTGATCTCTTTCCATTCCAAGAGATTCGTGTCGTCGAAAAACCAGCGCTGCATTTTCTGCGGCGAATCTGGTTCAAACAAATTGCCGATCGACCATGGCAAATTTCTTCCGCCGAAGTTCGCGCAATTGAGCGCGCGCTCACTGAAAGCAATGCGCAGTTATTGCATATTTATTTTGGTCATATCGCCGTCTTGCTGCGACCGCTGATTCGCCAGTGGCAAAAACCGTCGCTGGTTTCGTTTCACGGTGCGGATGTTCTGGTGGACATGCAAAAGCCGGCCTATCGGCGCGCCACGAATGAAATGTTGTCCTTGGTAAGACGCGTTCTAGTCCGTTCCGACTCGCTACGGCAGGCGGTGATCGATCTCGGCTGCGCTCCGGGGAAAATCGAAGTTCAACGGGCCGGAATCCCGCTGACTGATTTTCCATTTCGCGAACGAATCATTCCTGGCAACGGCCAATGGCGGTTGCTGCAAGCAGGGCGGCTGATTGAAAAGAAAGGTTTGAAAACAACCCTGCGCGCGTTTGTCAAACTCCGGAAAGAATTTCCAGGTGCGAGACTCAGCATTGCCGGCGAAGGACCGCAACTCGAGGAATTGCAATCGCTCGCCCGCGAACTTCAGATCGACGGCGCTGTCGATTTCGCGGGTTTCGTCTCGCAGGAAAAACTGCGGGAACTTTTTTATTCCTCGCACATTTTTCTGCATCCGAGCGAAACCGGCCGGGACGGAAATCAGGAAGGCGTTCCCAATTCCATGCTGGAAGCGATGGCAAGCGGGCTGCCGGTCTTTGCTACCCGCCATGGTGGAATTCCCGAAGCGGTCGAAAACAGAGTTAGCGGTATTCTGGTAAATGAACGCGATCATCGCGCCTTAGGTGATGCGCTGATCGATTGCGCAAACGATTCCGCTCGGCTCTCCGCGATGGGCCGCACCGCATCGGAAAGCGTCGCCAAGAATTTTAGCCAGACAGAACAAACGCGCCGACTCGAGGAGATTTATTTGCGGGGGATCGGGTAGGTATCAAAGCCGTCATCCCGAGCGGAGTCGAGGGATCCCGCCGCGTGACTTTAGGGTAACTTCCATCGGGATCCCTCGACTCACGCTCGGGATGACGAAACAGAGAAGATCGCAGCTACAGCGTCGCGAAAAATCGCCCGAGAGCTTCTTTGCCCGCGCGAAAGGACAGCTTCTCCTTCGCTAGCGCGGTTGCGCTCTCGGCCACGACACGGCGCTCTTCTTCCTTTGTCAGCAAACGCTCGGCAATCTCGATTAATTCGGCATCGCCACGTTTTTCGCCACATGTTTCCGGAAACGCGATCCGTTCAATCGCACCATCGCCGCCCACGCAACTAGAGCGACAAAGCAGTGCGTCACCTGCCACTTGCCCGGGCACGCGGCTGCGATCGAGTTGGAAAATGATTTTGTGACGTGCCACTTCGCCCAAATAAGCGCGATAGCTCATCCTTTTTTCGTGCACCCGAATTTTTCGGAAGCCGATTTCGCTAATGAGCTTCGCTCCGCGACGTCGGTCGGAATTGAAAACCGTTACCGGCTCTTGGGTCGTATCGCTCAACTTTTTTACAGCGAGAAGGGCAGCGAGATGATTCCGCGAAGGCACCGCGAACTCACGCGTTCCAACAAAAATTCCGGAACGATTTTCCATTACCCAATTCCAGTTCTCGTCCTCGATAGGATAGGGCGTGGGAACAAATTCGATTCCGTTATCGCGAAATAAGCGAAAGAAGTCGGCGGCTTCCGGCGTGCTCGCGATGCCGCCATTCGCTTCACGCACGATTTTGACAAAGCGAGCGAATCGCGCCGGATCACTCAGCTGTTGTGCAATCTGATGTGCGCCCGTTTCTTTCAACGCCACCACAGTTTTGCGTTTCGATTTTTTCAATTCTGCCAGGGCGCGTTCGCTTGCACGAAAATCGCCGCGCAAGAGCAGCAATACCGGCCATCCGCTCGCAATCGCGCCCTTGAGTTCGCAAAAAACGGCACCGTGCGTGCACGCCGCATACGCATGGAAATTCACCGGCGGATGCTCGTTGGCCGTCACGCTCCGGTTTTCAGCAAAATGCTGCTCGTGATCGCGCCCTCCTGGATTCAGTACCGCCAGGCGAAAATTTTCCGCGTCCGCCGACGCCATTCTAATTGCTTTCGTCTTCGTCCATGGGCTGTGCCCGGCGGACTTCTGGCTCGGAAGCTTGTGGGGTTGGTCGTGCTATCGGAATGGCGCGGCGGACTTCGACGGGTGACCCGGATGGCTTCACTACCGTTGTTACCGTGTCTGTCGGGACGGGCGCAGGGCTCGGCGCGTTCGCTTCCTCTTCCCCTGGTTGCACCGGTATCGCTTTCAAAACCGGTTTTGTCGGGTCGGGCATTTCTTCCGATGTCGCCGCTTTTTCGGCTTCGGGCGACGGCGAAGGCGCGGGTTTTGGATAGACCATCGCGTGCACTGAATTATATGGGTCACGTGTGGCCAGGAGCGTCGGCCCTTTCGGTGTGATCGGTGTCACCGCATTCGTGTCAACCGCCAGGGCCGCCCGCGGAAATTCCGACGGCGGCAGATCGCGCGTGAGCGAAGCGTGCAGTTCTCCATGAACATTGCATGGCTCGATTGGTTTTTGGTCGGACGTTACGAGCTCGAGATAGGTTGTTTTCTCTTCCGTCTCGCCCTCGCTCGTTTTGATTTTCTCAACGCATTTATCGGTCGCAAGCAAGCCGGATTTCGCGCAGATGTTTACTCGCTCCAGACCACGCGGCTGCGAAATGTCCTTCGGCAGATAATGCTCGGTCGAGGCGTTCATCACATCCACCCACACCGGCAACGTAATGTCGTGCCCGAACGCGCCGCGAAAAATTTTCTGCGGCTTGTCGAACCCTGCCCAGACTGCGCAGGTAATCGCACTGTCGTATCCTGCGAAAAGCGCGTCGGTAAAATCGTACGCGGTCCCGGTTTTTCCGGCTGCTTCCATTTTCTTCAAACCGAAGTTCGTGCGCGCAGCCTTGCCGGTTCCTTTGTCGAGCGCGTTAACCAGACACGAATGCACTTCGTAGGCGATCTCAGGTTTAATTACGTTCTGCTTGCCGTAATCGCGTTGCGCGTGCCAAACCGTCCCGTCCTTTTCTTCGATCCGTTCCAGAACGTGCGGCAGTTTCGGTCGCCAACCGCCGTTCGGGAAAATTGTGTAGGCCAGTGCCAGTTCCGCCAAAGTAACTTCACTACTCCCAAGAAATGTCGCCGGATACGGTCGCAGCGGCGATTTCATTCCGGCGTTACGACAAAGCTGGACCACGTTATCGACTCCAGGGTTCATCCCGAGCCGCACCGTCGCACCATTTTTCGATTTCGAGAGTGCCTCGCGCGCCGTGATTGGCCCCTCGTAGCGGTTCTCTGCGCTCTCCGGTCCCCATTCACCGAGAATTCCAGTCGTCCCGCCAATCATGACGGCGCGATTATCGAGCGCAGAATCCTCCACGACTGAGCCGGGGAACATTCCCTCTTCAAATGCGGCGGCGAAAACAAAGGGCGTCATCGCCGTTCCCGCCGGACGCCGGGCCTGCAACGCGCGGTCGTATTGGTTATGCTCGAAATCGCGGCCGCCCACCAGCGCGAGCATGCCGCCAGTCGCGTTATCCAGCACAATCACCGCGCCCTGCAAATAATCGGGCACCGGCGGTGGGCTGCTTCCCGGGCGTGCCTTGCGGAAGTTCGCGGTGTATTCGGCGTAGGTGGGATGTCCATAGTCAGGATGCTTTTCCGCGCGATCGAGTTGGGACCGCAACGATTCCTCCGCCGTTTTTTGTAAATCGGAATCGATCGTAGTGTGAATGCGGAAACCTTCGTTCATCGCGCGGTTCCATCCCACCGCCTCGATCACCTTCTGCCGGATGTAATCAACCGCATATGTTTGTCCCTGAGCATTCTGCCGGTTACCGATGAGGATGTCTTCCGATTGCGCTGCGGCACAACGCTGGCGGTCGATGAAACCGAGATCGCGCATCCGGCCTAGGGTGACATTGCGCGATTCACGCGCCGCCGCCCGGTCCGACCAGGGCGAAAGCCGATTCGGACTTCTAATGATGCCTGCCAGCGTCGCGCATTCCACCAGCGACATCTCCCGCGCCGGTTTATCGAAATAACCGCGCGCGGCTGCTTCCGCGCCATAGAGTCCGCCACCGAAATAGATTCGGTTCAGATACAACTCCATGATTTTTTGTTTATCGAAATGCTGCTCGATTTGTTCAGCGACAAAGATTTCGAGAAGTTTTCGCCGATACGTTTTTTCTTTGAGAGCGAAACTGTTGCGCGCCAGTTGCTGCGTGATCGTGCTCGCGCCCTGTCGGACGTGGCCGGCGACAGAGTTGACCAAGGCCGCACGCGCGATGCCAAAGAGATCGTAGCCACTGTGCTGATAAAATTTGCTGTCTTCCATTGCGACCACGGCGTTCACCAGGTCGCGCGGCAATTGATCGTAGGGGATGGTCTCGCGGTTTTCGACGTAGATCTGGCCAAAAATTTTTCCGTTTCGATCCAGAATCACGCTGGCCGATTCCATTTGTTCGAGCTTGCTCAGATCGTAGGTCGCCGCTTCTGCTCTCAATTGCGACGAGACAATTCCGAAATAGATCCCGCCGAAAATTATTGTGAGCAGCACAATCAGGGCGGGCAGGTAAAATCGGGGCCGCGCGTACCACCGTCGCCGGTAATGGTGCGGAAAGGTCGGGATCAAAAACGAAACAGGCATGCGGGAACGTTAAAAAAGAGGAATAGACTTGGAGAGAAAACTTAGGCGCAATTCTCCCGAAAATCCAAAGGCGAAAAGAGCTGTGGCAAACTCCGAACTAGTCGAGATTATCCGTGCTGAGATTGGCACGAACGGCCCGATCTCATTCGCGCGCTTCATGGAGCTGGCGCTCTATCACCCCGACCGTGGGTATTACGCCAGTGGGCGAGCGAACATAGGCCGGCGCGGCGATTTTTTTACCAACGTGAGTGTTGGATCGGTCTTCGGAAAATTGCTCGCGGTGCAGTTTGCGGAGATTTGGGAAAAGCTGGGACGACCGGGCGATTTCAAAATCGTGGAACAGGGTGCCCACGACGGCGTTTTTGCCGCCGATGCGCTGAGTGCGCTGCGGCAAGCTGCCGGCGGTTGTTTTGCCGCAACTTCCTATTGCATCGTCGAGCCGTTTCCGATTTGGCGGGAGCGACAGCAAAAAAATCTGCGCGAGTTCGCCGAAAAAATCGCGTGGATCGCGTCGCTTGACGAAATCGCGCCCTTCGTCGGAATTCATTTTTCCAACGAACTGTTCGATTCATTGCCGGCGCATCTCATCGTTTCCGGCGGAGTTGCGAACGGCGCCACGGTTTGGAACGAAAAATTCGTCGGCCTGGAACACAGGCTTTCAGCCTGTGCGCCCAGCGGAGTTGAACTCCGCTGTCCCGACGCTCTCTTCATATTCACGACCGCGAACGTTAGCCACTCCGGTTTGCAGCTTGATCATCTCGGATTTTTCCCGGCTGGTTTCGAAACGGAAGTGAATTTAGCCGCGCCGAAACTAATGAGCGAGATCGCCGCCAAACTTTCGCGCGGACTCATTCTCGCAATCGACTACGGTTTTCCCCGGACGGAGTTCTATTCGCTTCATCGCAGTCGTGGTTCTCTCCAGGTCCGGGAGAAACAGAAAAAGCTGTCTTCGCCCTTCCAGCAGATCGGGCGGGCTGATATTTCCGGTCACGTCGAGTGGACCAGTCTTGCCGAAGCGGCGCAATCATCGGGCGCTACTCCGATCGGTTTTACCGACCAACATCATTTTCTCACTGGGATTATTTCGAAATTTTTTCCAGACGCGGACTTTGACGCTTCTGAAAAACGCTCCCTGCAAACTTTGCTTCATCCAGAAATGCTGGGCCGAAATTTTCAAGCGCTGGCCCTCGGCAAAGATTTTAAAGAAACGCTAAGCGGATTCCGTTTCGCGCGTGACTCCGCCGCCGCACTCGGGCTTTGAACCACTGCTTGCTCATGCTGGAACCGCCACGTCACCGGCGGCAGGATTGTAGGCCGTCTCTGCGAGACGGCGATCTAAATTAATGTGGCGTCTGACACAGACGCCCTACAATTCGAATTCTGCCTCGAAAGCATTCGAGGCAGCTACAACGCAAGTGACGCGCACACGTCCAAACGAAACGGAATCTGGCGGGCGAATCATTTCGCCACCGCAATCGCATCGATTTGAACGGGCGATTCACCGCGGATCTTCGCGGTTCCGGTGATCCGTGCCGGAGTCTGTTCGTCTCGTTCCTCGGCTTCGGCTTTTGCCTTGGCCATTTTCTTTTGCCCGACTGGCGACGCGATGTAGTTGCCTTCGAAAACCAGGCGCTTCTTCAAACTGCTGTTGTACCCGGTGGCGCGGAAATAGAACTCGGCGTTGGCCGCCTGCGCTTTGTCATCAGAACTGGCGGCCGCGCGCGATGACGGTGCCGCATAGTTTCGTTTCTGGTTGAAGATGCTGCGCGCATCGTTCTGGGCCAATGGTTCGAGCTTACCCGAATAAGTCGAGCCATCGGCATCGACCACCCGAATTTCGTGTTCAGTTTGTTCCACCTGAAACTCATTCAAAATGTTGAGCGTTTGTTTGGGTTTACTGCGAAAGGCTTGGTCGGCAGCGTTCTGTGAGAGTTGCTGACGGAAATTGATCGTCTGCCGGTCTTGCCCCAGCGAAGCCGCCGCTGGCGCTGACTGGTTCGCTTCCTTAGCAGCTAATGAGATATCGGACGGTAATGAGCCATCTGTCTTTTTGGCGGCACCGATAAAATCTTTTGTCATGGGAGCGAGCGGGGATGGCGTGGTCGTCGCCTCTGCGAATTTACTTAACGCATCGGCAGCTTTGGCCTGATCCGCCGATTGCACGGCGCCAGTATTGCCGCTTTCAGCAGGCCGGGTGGCCGCAGCTGCTGCGCCTTGTTCGAATACTTTTTCGGGCGCGACAGCTTCCTGGGCCGGAGCCATCGGTTGCTGCATTGCCAGCTTCATGGTGTCGCCTCCGGCAGATTGATGTTCCCGCCACCACCAGATCGCCGATGCGCTAACGAGAACCAGAGTCAAAGCTGTCGCAGTCACAAATCCCGGCCACGAAAGTACAAATGAACGCCGGCGCGACTTGCGTTCGTCGCGTCGCGCCAAACGTGCGATCTCGTGATGCAGCTGTGCCCGCATCGGGTTCGGCATTTTCGGATCGGCCCCGAACTCGGCCCGGCGCGCACCGGCGGAGGTCTCCAGCAGCTCTTCAATTGGTTTTTTCGGTTCCAGCGGCATGATACAATAAGTTAGACGGCAAATGAATGTTCTGACGGAAAGATTTTTTTCGCGACCACGCAAAGCCGATCAAGGCACTTACTTAATCGCGAGCTGACCGTTTTCGGATTCAACCGCAACTCGGTCGCAATTTCGGTGTAACTCAGCTCGCCATAATAACGCAGCTCGATGATTTCCCGACATGGATCGTCCAGTTGATCGAGGCTTTGCCGAATGAGACGAGAAGTTTCGGCGTTTACCAGCACGGTATCCGGTCCGGGACATTGCGATCGCGGATCGATTTTGCCCTGTTCATGCGCGCCATCGAGCGAGAAATGAACCATGCTGCCACCGCGTTTCTCGGCGCGACTTTTTCCGCGAAAATCCAGCGCCTTGTTCGCGGCCACGCGCAGCAACCACGTTTGAAAAGAACTCTTTCCTTGAAAGGATGCCAGGTTTCGCACCACCGCGAGAAAGGTCTCCTGGCAGATTTCTTCCGTGTCTTCGTGATTGAAATCGGCCGACAATTGGAAAACGAAGCGCGCCGCGACTGGATAATATTTGTCGAATAACGCATCCCAGGCGTCTGCCTCGCCGGCGCGGCAACGAGCAATCAAATCAGCATCGACCTTTCCCGGATCAGAGACAGCAACTTGAGGTTCGCTCATTCTATTTTGGCCTTACCAATTTAACACAAACGATTGTAGGGCCGTATCGGTCAGACGGCATTTTAATTTCTGGCATTCGATTTCGGTCGCGGATGCCAGTACAGGCATCCTCCAATCGCTCGGATCGAAACGGTGCTGGTCCATCTCACGCACATCTGATCTTTCCAGTTTTTTCCGGGTTCAGAAAAAAGCGGGAGCATTTCGGCGGGGATGCCGACTAACAGGACAATGAAGAGATCGTTCCTGATTCTCGCGGCCGGTTTGGTCGGCATATTTTCCAATGCGCGCGGCGATGGTTTTATCGTCGTGGAACGGCCATTTCTGGTCCGGCCCGGGCACTTCCCCTTTGCCCCGCTCGAGGTGGCCAGTCACCACGTCGAGGTCAAAATCGACGGACAGGTGGCGGTTACCTCCATCGATCAGGAATTCTACAATCCGAACGACCAGCGATTGGAAGGTACCTACATGTTTCCGGTGCCGAAAGGCGCGCATATCGACAAGTTCACCATGGAGATCGGTGGGAAAATGGTGGACGCCGAATTATTGCCCGCCGATAAGGCGCGCCAGATTTACGAGGAGATCGTGCGCAAGATGCGCGATCCAGCGCTGCTGGAATACGCCGGACGCGATCTTTTCAAGGTTCGCATTTTCCCGATCGAACCGCGCAGCCGCAAGCCGATCAAAATTTCCTACACCGAATTGCTGCGTTCAGACGCTGGCACGGTGACTTACAGCTATCCGCTCAGCACGGAGAAATTTTCTGCGCAACCGATCAAGAGCTTGAGCGTAAAAGTTGAAGTGAAATCGGAGCAACCGCTCGCTTCGATTTATTCGCCCAGTCACAAGGTCGAAATCAAACGGGACGGCGCCAATCGCGCTGTGATCGGTTATGAATCGAAGGATGAAAAACCAGACACAGATTTCCAGCTCGTCTACAACGCGGAAGCCCGCGATGTCGGGCTGAGTTTGATCACGCATAAGGCCGCTGGCGAAGATGGTTACTTTCTTCTCCTTGCCGCTCCTACCATAGCGAAGGAAACCAAGCCCGCTCCGAAGGATGTGGTCTTTGTCGTCGATACCTCGGGCTCGATGGCGGGCGCGAAATTGCAGCAGGCGAAGAAGGCGCTGGAATTCTGTGTCGAGAATTTGAACGGCGAAGATCGTTTCGAGATCGTGCGGTTTTCCACCGAAGCGGAGCCGCTTTTCGGCAAACTGGTTGATGCCGATTCGGAACATCGCAAGCGCGCTTCGAATTTCATCGCCGATTTGAAGCCAATCGGTGGTACCGCCATTGCCGATGCGTTGCAAAGCGCACTCAAAGCGCGCACGCAAAAAACGGAGCGGCCATTCCTCATCATTTTTCTGACGGATGGATTGCCGACGGTGGGAACGCGGAATCCGGACGAGATTTTGGCTGAGGTGAAGGAAGCTGGGAACGCGCGCATCTTTTCCTTCGGCATCGGATCAGACGTAAACACGCAACTACTCGATCAGATTGCCGAAGGGACGCGTGCCTTTAGCCAGTATGTGCTGGCGAATGAAGATCTCGAAGTAAAGATTTCCAATTTCTATACCCGAATCAAGGAACCGGCGCTGACGAATGTGCGTTTGGAATTCGGCGGAAGCGTTCGCACCAGTAAATTGTATCCCACGCAATTACCGGACTTGTTCAAAGGCGATCAACTTGTGCTAACTGGCCGCTACACTGGCTCCGGCGAAGTAGAAGCAAAACTCACCGGCATTGCCAACGGCCGCGAACAAACATTCAACTACAAGCTAAAATTCAATGATTCTGCCAATGATTATGTGGCGCGGCTCTGGGCGACGCGTCGCGTTGGATTTTTACTCGATGAAATTCGAATTCACGGCGAAACCAATGAGCTGCGCGATGAAGCAACCGATTTGGCGCGGCGATTTGGGATAGTTACCCCTTACACGGCCTACTTAATCGTCGAAGACGAAGATCGGCGGCGAGTGCCAATGACTGAGCGTTCGATGCAAAGCATGAGCGCGGATAATGCGGCGCGGGTTGAAGTTTCGAAAGCCTGGGGCGGATTCAAGGAGAAAAAGGATGGCGAAGACGCGGTGGCAAACGCGCGTAGTCAGAATGCATTCAAGTTCGCCGATCAATCCGCGGCTTCGATTAATTCAGGCGCAGCCGAATCGTTACGCGGATTTACGCTGGCGGCGCCGGCAGCGAAATCGGAGTCGGATCGCGTTACGCAATACACCCAGCAATCAAAATTCGTGAATGGCCGCGCCTTTTTCCAAAACGGCAAGCAATGGGTTGATACGAACGCGCAAAACGCGACCAAGCGGGAACGGGTTCAGTTCAACTCCGAGGCCTATTTCGATCTTCTTAAGAAACATCCCGAGGCCGCGCCATGGATGGCGCTTGGTCAAAACGTCCTGCTCACACTCGACGACACCGTTTATGAAATCACTGAATAAAACTATGAAAAACACTCTTACATTTCTCACCCTTGCGATCGCGATTGGCTGGTCGCAAACCCTCAACGCCAAAACCCAGACCAGCGAAGCGAAGCCACGCATCGAAGTCTGTTTTGTTCTCGATACCACGGGCTCGATGGGTGGCCTGATCGAGGGCGCGAAACAAAAAATCTGGTCGATCGCAAATGAAATGATCAGCGCAAAACCAACGCCGGAATTAAAACTCGGCCTGATTGGCTACCGCGATCGGGGCGATGAATACGTTGTTAAATCATTCCAGCTAACGGACGACATCGATTCGATCTATGCTCATCTGCGCGATTTCAAGGCAGAAGGCGGCGGGGACGAACCGGAAAGCGTGAACGAAGCTCTTGCCGAAGCAATCGAGAAGATGCCATGGAGTCAGGACCGCAAAGTTCTGAAGATTATTTTTCTGGTCGGCGATGCGCCGCCTCACCTGGATTATGCCGACGGTCCTAAATATCCTGAGCTTTGCCGGATCGCGGCAAAAAAGGATTTAATCATCAATACCGTGCAATGCGGGAACATTGCTGAGACCACGCCGATCTGGAAGGAGATCGCGAAGTTGTCTGAAGGCAGCTATGCCGCAATCGCTCAATCTGGCGGCGTGGCCGTGATCGCGACGCCGATGGACGACGAGCTGGCGCGGTTAAACAGGAAGATCGGCGCAACACTGATTCCATATGGCGATGCCGCCTTGCAGCGCGAAGTAGCCGCGAAACAAGCTTTCGCGGAAAGCGCGCCGGCCAGCGCTGCCGCCGACCGCCTCAGCTATAACGCCAAGACCGGCAAAGCAATTCAAGGACGCGGTGAACTTCTTGATGCTTTGGCAAACAACAAAGTCAAACTAGATGACATCGACAAGAAAGATCTGCCAAAGGAATTTCAGAAACTAACGAAACAGGAGATGGAGGTTCGCATCGCCAAAACACGCGCAGAGCGAGATAGCCTGCAAAAAAAGGTCCAAGACCTTGCCAAGAAGCGCCACGCTTATATCCAGGCGGAAAACAAGCGGCTAGTGGAAGCAGGGAAGGGCGATGGATTTGACGAGAAAGTGGCGGAGACGATCCACCAGCAAGCTGAAAGAAAAGGAATCAATTACGCTCCCTGACCGGTGGTCCGTGCACCGAATGTTGTAGCCGCGGCGCTCTGTCGCCGCGTTGTCCAGCGCCTCGCCGAGCGAGGCGGCTACAGAAGTAAGCTAGCGGGGTGAGGCAGGCGATTTCGAAATTCCACGTTGGGTGGTGAGATAAACGGCGAAACTTCCCAGCCAGTGTCCACCTTCGTAATGCTCGCCCGTTACCGCTGCCAGTCCGGCGCGACGATGCGCATCGGCCGTGGCTTGCAGGGCGGGCCGGCGTGGATCGTCTGGGGGTAGCGCGGAGAGAATTCCTTCCAGCATCCAGGCACGGCTTAAATTCAAGCCATCGAGGTGCGCAAGCTTTGGGTCACTCCGATCAGGCGAAACCGTGACCGGCAACCAATCGGCATTGGCGGTCGTCGGAATCTGCGGCATAAATTCTTTCAACCACGTCGCGAATTCATTTTGCGGAAGCACACGACGCATCACGTCCGCTTCGCCTAACGAGAGCGAGAGAAAATCTTCACCGGAAGGTTCGTAAGCGAGCGGACAATTTTTATCCGCAAGAAAGAACTTCTTTGCCGAATCGCTGACTAGTTTGGCGAATTCTTCATTTCCAACGGTGCGCGCATAGTCCAGCATCAATCCGAGACCGAAAGCGGTTTGATCGTGTTCACCAATCCGGACCGGATGGGATAACTTCGGCAGCCAGGTTTTCAATCGTTCCACTGCCGCCTCCTCGAGCGGACGCAGGTTCGCCATCATCTCGCGCGCGTGTGGATCGTCCCATTCCCGCAATTCCGCGCACAATTGCAGCAACCATGACAACCCGTAGGGCCGTTCGAAGCTGGCCCGACCTTTTCCGCGAAGATAGTTGGCTTCCTCTTTCAGGTTCTCAGTCGTGAGGCTTTTCTTTAATGCGTCGCGCGCAGCGGCGGCAAAGGGCGCATCGGGGAAGGTGCGGACCAGCCGGACGAGCAACCAATGTCCGTGTACGGATGAGTGCCAGTCGTAGCAACCACAAAAGGCAGGCGTGAGTCTGCGCGGTGGCGCTACATCAGCATCGCTGTTCAGGACGTGACTGATCTTGTTCGGATATTCCTTGTCGACGCAGGCGAGGGCGAGTTTGGCGAATCGTTCCGCTGCCGCCGCATCAAATGTGGGAGCACTCGTGTTCTCGGCGGCCAGAGTGAACAGGGGAAACAAAATCAGTGCGGTGGTTAAAATTCTCATGTTTGAGGAATGTAACCAATTTACATGCTATCGATCTCATAACTTTGACAGTCGTGATGATGTTTAGCATGATGCGCGGACTTTGACTGTCGCAATAGATTTGGGGAGCGGCAGTGGTCCTCGTAAGTCTCGCTGCATATCGCGCGCGATTGCGTTGTCAGCGGGCTCAGACGAATCTTATTCGAATCAGAAGCCGAATATTTTGAGTGAACATTGGTGTGTTGCACCTGCAACACCCGAATGTTCACTCATTCGCACTCCAATCCATTATGCTTTCACAATTTTTCCCAATCCAATCGTCGGGACTGTGTGTATTTGCGCTACTCGCAGCAATGCAAATCGCGGCTATAGCTGTTGCCGCGCAGAATTCCTCACCCATGCCTTCTGATAATCCATTCCTGGTCGAAAGCCCGCTGCCTTATCACCTTCCCCCGTTTGATAAGATTAAGGACGAGCATTTCGTGCCTGCGACCGAAGCCGGGATGCAGGAGCAGCTCAAGGAAGTCGATGCCATCGCGGCGAACACTGAGAAAACGAATTTCGACAACACCGTGGTGGCGTTGGAGCGAACGGGAAGGTTGCTCGATCGGGTGCAGCGAACTTTTTCGAACCTTAATGCCGCTGACACCAATCCGGCCCGTCAGAAAATTGAGACTGAGCTAGCTCCGAAGTTATCGGCGCATCGCGACGCCATTCTTCTGAACAGCAACCTTTTCGCGCGCATCCAGGAGCTTTATTCCAATCGTGAAAAGCTCGGACTTGACCCGGACTCGAGCTATCTGCTTGAGCGTTATTATAAGGATTTCGTGCGTGCCGGCGCGAAACTGTCCGATCCTGACAAGGAGAAGCTGAAGAAGATCAACGCCGAGCTTGCGACGCTTCAAACCCAGTTTGACCAGAATGTTCTTAAGGAAAAGAACGCCTCGTCGATTGTCGTCGATCGCCGAGAAGATCTGGCCGGCCTATCCGATAACCAAATCGCAGCGGCGAGCGCTGCTGCTAAAGACGAGCACAAGGAAGGGAAGTTTGCGTTGCGACTACAGAACACAACTGGCCAGCCGCTGCTCGGCTCCTTGCAAAACCGTGCCTTGCGCGAGCGCATCATGCAGGCCTCACTCTCGCGTAATAGCAAGGGCGGACCGTTTGATACTCGCGAGATTGTTATCCGCACCGCACAACTGCGAGCGGAGCGGGTCAAATTGCTCGGTTACGAAAACCACGCCGCCTATCAGCTGGAAGACCAGACAGCGAAAGATGTTTCGACCGTAAACAAGCTTCTGGCCGACCTGACGGTGCCCGCAGTGGCCAATGCTCGCCGCGAGGCGGCTGACATGCAGAAGATTGTCGATCAGGAAAAAGGTGGCTTCCAGATCGCCTCCTGGGACTGGGATTTCTATTCCGAGAAAGTGCGCAAAGCGCGCTATCAATTCGATGAGTCGGACGTCCGACCATACTATGAGTTAAATCATGTTCTGCTCGATGGTGTGTTTTTTGCCGCCGGGAAACTTTATGGCCTGACTTTCAAGGAGCGCCACGATTTTCCCGTATATCAACCGGACGTCCGCGTATTTGAAGTCTATGATGCCGATGGGCAACCACTGGCGCTTTTTCTCGGCGATTACTATGCGCGTCCTTCCAAGCGCGGCGGCGCCTGGATGAACGCCTATGTGCAACAAAGCGGGTTATTCGGGACTAAACCGGTGGTGGCCAATCATCTGAACATCCCGAAGCCGCCGCCAGGCGAACCGACCTTGCTGACTCACGATGAAGTACGGACCGCTTTTCATGAATTCGGTCACGCCTTACATGGAATGTTTTCGAATGTGAAATATCCGCGATTTAGCGGAACAAGCGTACCGCGCGATTTTGTCGAGTATCCTTCGCAAGTTAACGAGATGTGGGCAAGCTGGCCGGAGGTGTTGAAGAATTTCGCCAAACATTACAAGACGGGAGAGGCGATACCACAGGCACTGTTCGATAAAGTAGTTGCGGCAGAGAAGTTCAATCAGGGTTACAAGACAACTGAATACCTCGCCGCATCACTGGTCGATCAAGCCTGGCACCAGATCAATCCATCGGAGGTACCCACGGATGCAATCGCTTTTGAAGCGGCGTCGTTGCGGAAGGCTGGGGTTGATTTTCCGCCGGTGCCGCCGCGTTATCGCAGCCCATATTTCTCGCACGCCTTTTCCGGAGGATATTCCGCGGGATATTACTCGTACATCTGGAGCGAAGTGCTCGATGCCGACAGCGTGGAATGGATCAAAGAACATGGAGGATTGAAGCGCGAAAATGGCGATCGCTTCCGGCAAACATTGCTCAGCCGCGGTGGTTCGGCTGATGCATTGAGTTTGTTCAAGAATTTTGTGGGGCGCGATCCTTACCTCGAGCCGTTGCTGAAGCGGCGCGGACTCGAAGGGAAGCCTGCGGCGGATGATTCCAAGTCAGCCGCTGAGGCGGCAAAGCCGTAGCTGGAGCGCGGCCAGCGACTCAGAAAGGTTTCGCGAGCGGGCCGCGGCCACAGGAATTTGCTCTGGCAAAACGGAAATATTGCCTGAAATTGACGATCGAGTTTTACCCCATGGCCGACCCTATCAGTCCATCTCCTGTTGCACCCGAAGCGGGCATCACGCCTAATATGCCGGGGCCGGAGCGCGCCGATCTCCGTCCGGAAAACATTCAAGACGCCGTCATTCGCCTGGCGGGGAATTCGCAGGACGGAATTCAAACAGCGGGCGCATTTCTGGCCCGGCTGGCCGGACGCAGCGACCAGGATGTGATGACTTACATGACAATTCCCGCGACCATTTCCGGCGGGCCGTCGATCTTTCAGGTACGCATCGGCTCGGGCGAAGTCTTGTCGGCCGGTGATGAAGCCGATTTTCTCGTCGCGTTCTATCAGCACAGTTACCAGGATCACATCGATTTCGTGCGCGAGGGCGGCGTCGTGCTTTACGATTCGGATAACGTTGAGCCGAATCTCGATGACAAACGTTTCGTTTATGTCGGTGTACCCATTACTGGATTGACGGTTGAGGCTCTTGGCGGAACGGCCAAGGACAAAGGCAAAAACATTTTCGTCTTAGGTCTGATCACGAAAATCTTCAGTCTCGATGTCGAGAAGCTAAAGAAAATCATTACCGAAAAATTTGCCGGGAAAGATGAGAGCATCGTCAACACTGCCTTGATGGCGTTTCAGGCGGGATACGCTTATCCGGTCGGAAGGGTGCTCACGCATCAGTATCAATTCGAACATATTCCCAAAAAAGCCGGCGCCCGCGCCCAGATCACGATGGACGGAAACCAGGCGCTCGCGTACGGATTGATCGCTGCCGGCGTGCGATACGGCGCTGGTTACCCGATCACGCCATGGTCGTCGGTCATGGAAACGTTGCGCCGCGAACTTCCGAAATACGGCGGCATATTCGTCCAGGCCGAGGACGAGCTTGGCGCAGTCTCGTTAGCGCTCGGGTTTTCCTATTCGGGTTATCTCGCTGTCACTGGCAGCGCGGGGCCGGGAATTTCGCTCAAGACGGAAGCAATCGGCTGGGCGTCGATGGCCGAAATCCCGCTGATTATTTGTAACATTCAACGCGGGGGACCGAGCACCGGCCTTCCCACCAACGTCGAGCAGAGCGACCTGCATCAGGCCATTTATGGTGGACACGGTGACAGTCCTCGTGTCGTTCTCGCGGCCAAGACAGTGGAAGATTGTTTTTACATCGCGATCGAAGCGGCCCGGATCGCGCGCACGTACAGCACCCCGGTCTTTATATTGAGTGATACATCACTGGCGACGCGAATCGAAGCGTTCGATGAACCGGATCTTTCGAAATTGATGGTCGACCCGAAACCGGACCTCTCGCCACGCCAAAGTTTTAAGCCGTACCCGGTCGACGCGATTACTCAGCATATTCCCCCGGGCACGCGGATTCTCGACGGCAAATACCCGCTATTGTCGGGGCTCGAACACGACGAGATGGGTCACCCCACGGGCAGTCCGAAATTGCACATGGTGATGACGGCGAAGCGTCGCAATAAATTGCGCAAACTCGCTGAGGAAATTCCGGTGCCGGAAATTTATGGCGACGATGAAGGCGACGTTCTCCTGATCGGCTGGGGATCGACTTACGGTCCGATCCACGACGCGGCGAAGCAGGCGCGCGATCATGGAGAAAAAGTCGGTGCGATTCATTTGCGCCATATTCATCCGTTACCGAACGGCATCGAAAAAATCTTCGCGAAGTTCAAACGAATCGTCGTTGTCGAAATGAACGACCAGGGAGTTTACGGCTTCGGCCAGCTTGCGATTATTTTGCGGGCGCGCTACTGCGAACCGAAGATCGAAAGCTTTACCAAGACCGACGGTCTTACTTTTCGCGTCAAAGAAATTCTGGACGGCGTTTTCAAGGGTCGCTCCTTTGCTGCCAGAAAAATTCCGCGCGAGGGCGCTGCCATCGTTCACACCGACACCACACCCGAAAGCGTGAAATCGGTCAGAGAAGTCGTGCCGCAGGGAGTGGGATAAATCTTCGCAATTTGCGGCTAGCAGCCGAATTGGACAGGCTGGTAGCCTGTGCTCCCCGGACAAGCTCAGGGCTTGGGCGGCCCGCTTTTGTTTATGAAAGGCGTGAACAAATCGATCGGCACAGGAAGAAATGTGGTTGTGTTGTGCTCGCTCGAAATCTCGCGCATGGTTTGGAGGAAGCGCAATTGCAGCGCAATCGGTTCCTTGCTCATCATCGCGGCGGCCTGCACCATTTTTTCTGCGGCCTGAAATTCACCCTCGGCGTTAACGACCTTGGCTCGGCGCTCGCGCTCGGCTTCGGCCTGCTTGGCCATGGCGCGCTTCATGGTGTCGGGCAGCGCCACGTCCTTTACCTCGACCGCCGTGACTTTGACGCCCCACGGTTCGGTTTGCCGGTCGATGATCTCCTGCAACTTCAGGTTGATGCTCTCGCGCTGCGAAAGCAGGTCATCGAGCGGCGCCTGGCCGAGGACGCTTCGCAGCGTCGTCTGCGACATCAGCGAGGTGGCTTTGAGAAAGTTCTCCACTTTCACGACCGCCGCTTGCGGATCGACCACGCGGAAATAAACCACCGCATCGACCGTGACCGGCACGTTGTCGCGCGTCATCACTTCCTGCTTCTCGACGCTGATAGTCACAACGCGCAAATCCATGCGCACCATTCGATCCACGATGGGGATCAGAAAAATCAGCCCAGGCCCTTTCGCGCCAAGCAATTTTCCAAGACGAAAAATCACACCGCGCTCGTATTCGCGCAGAATGCGGATCGCCTGCGGCAGAATGATGATGGCCAGGACGACGAGCGGAATGACCCAGCCGACTAACCTCACGAGGCCTTCAAGTAATGGCATACCCAATTTCTAATCGAAGTTCGCCAAAATCCGAAGCTCGAACTTTGAGATCCAAAACAAGCTCGGCCGCGAGTGAGACGAAGATCGAAACTAAGACGTTTGTGCGGCGAAAAGTGGAAATTAAAGCTCCGCCCAAAATCTTTGAGATGCTGCCTGAGACAACGCGCAATCTCAGGCTCCTTTCGCCGGTTGAACTTTTAAAGTTAATCCTTGCACGGCTGCGATCTCTGCTACGTCCTCTTTTCCAATCGGCGTATCGCTGACCGCGTTCCAATACTCACCTTCGACGAAAATCCTGCCGCCGCGCGAATCGATTGGCGTTAATGCGGTCACCCTTTTCCCAACCATTGTTTCGGCTCCAGCTTTCACCGGCAAGAGCTGGGCGCGCAAACCTTTTCCGACGACGAAAACAAAGAACAGCGCTGTGATCAACGTGGCCGGGATGATGTAGCCGAGCGATAAACGAAAAAGCGGATCGGCACGGTTGAAGAGCATGAGCGAACCGATCAAAAATGAAATGATTCCGCCGATTGTGAGCACACCGTGCGTCGGCGCATAGATATCGAAAACAAAAAGCATGAGAGCAAGAGCGATCAACGCGAGTCCGGTCGCATTTACCGGCAGAATCGCCGCCAGATAAAGGGCAAGGATCAGCGCAATCGCGCCGACCACCCCGGGCAGGATTGCGCCGGGCGTCGTTAGCTCACCAATGATGCCATACATGGCAATGAGCATGAGAATGAACATCACTTCAGGTCGCCAGAGCTTTTGAAAAACGCGTTCGGAGGGAGACATCTTGATCTCGGAAATCTCCGCGCCCGAGGTTTTGAGCGTCCTGCCATCTACCACGCGCCCGTTTAGTTGTTTTAGCAAATCCGGTAGATCGTTCGCGATAAGATCGACAACCTTCACCGCGAGCGCTTTTTCCGCGCTGATCGAGGCGCTCTCGCGCACGGCCGATTTCGCCCACTCGACGTTACGGTGCCGCCTGGCTGCGATCGCTTCGATGTAGCTCACGGAAAAATTCTCCAGCTTCTGTTTCATCGTGTCGTCGACCTTTTCGTCGCTGCCGGTCGGATTGCCGCCAATTGTCACCGGATGCGCCGCCCCAATCGTCGTGGCCGGTGCCATGACCGCGACGCTTGCAGCGATGGTGATGAAGCAACCGGCGCTCGTCGCGGTCGATCCGGTCGGCGCCACATAGACCACCACCGGCTCCGTCGAACCCAAAAAGCTTTGCACGATCGTCTGCGTGGAATCGAGCAAACCGCCCGGGGTATTCAGTTGAATGATGAGACATTGCGTGTTCTGTGCCCGCGCTTCATCGATGCTCCGCGAAATGTAGCTCGCTGTCGCCGGACCGATGGCGCCATCGATCTTGATAAGCGAAACCGTCTCCGCCGCGACGACCGCTGCCGCACACACCAGCCAAAGCGCCAAACCTATTAGCGCTGCGCGCAAATTTTAGACTCCTTTCATCGGTTGTATCTTGATCGCCAAATCTTCTACGCGTGGCTTCACGATTTTTTCATAATCGCGATAGCTAACTTTTATCGCCTCGGTATGAGTGCCTGCTTCGAAGACAATGTAATCTTCCTCAGCCAAACTCTTGTCCACATACGTGGGCACACCGTAAAGATTGCCAAACGGTGGCATTGCTCCGACCGCGCAGTCCGGGAAGAGCGACTCGACTTCCCCTTCGTTCTCTAAGGAGACGTCTTTACCGACAATCTTAGCCGACTTCTCAAGATCGATCAGATGTTCTGCCGGAAGGACAATCATCAGGTGCTCTTCTCCCGATTTTACCATTACGACTTTGGCATAACGCCGCCCTTTCACATGCTCGGCTTGAGCGATTCTTTGCGCGGTAACGGCTTCCGGATGGCGCAGAATTTCGTAACTGGCCTTGTTCTCGTCCAAACAATCAATCATCCGTTTCGGCATTTTCATGCGTCACCTCCAACGCAAAATATCACGTGTTCGGGCGAACTCCATTTCGCAGCCAACTGAGGGAGTGACTGGTGGGCAAGCAGCGGCCTTTCC
>QHRJ01000357.1 GCA_003220075.1 Verrucomicrobiota bacterium | reverse complement strand
CCAGACCGTGGAAGATCGAATTCGGCAAGTGTTCGGGGTGAAGATTCGTTTGCCAAACAACGACGATCGGTTGCGCGCGGGCATGGCCGCCGATGTTTATTTTCCAAATGTGACGCGTTGATGAACCACGAAGGTCACGCAGGCCACGAAGACGAAATGAATTGGGAACAGATTCCTGTTCTGCATTCCTTCGTGTTCTTCGCGTTCTTCGTGGTGACTTGAAATATGGCGACAGACCAGCAGGCGATGATTGAGTGCGAAGGTTTGACGAAACGCTTCGGCACATTTACGGCGGTGGATCAGGTCTCGTTCAAGGTCGGCAAAGGATCGATCTTCGGATTTCTCGGCCCAAACGGCTCCGGAAAATCTACGGTTATTCGGATGCTCTGCGGAATTCTGGAGCCAAGCGCCGGGACCGCGAGGATCGACGGTCACGACGTCGTGCGCGATACCGAATCGATCAAAGACATCATCGGTTACATGTCGCAAAAGTTTTCGCTCTACGACGAGCTGACCGTCGATGAAAACCTGATCTTTTCTGGAAAACTTTATGGCTTACACGGTCGCGAGCTGACCAAACGACGCGACGAATTGATCGCAGTCACACATTTAGAGCCATACATCGACCGGCGCGCGGCGCTGCTTTCTGGCGGCATGCGACAACGACTCGCGATGGCCTGTTCGCTCATGCACAAACCGACGGTGTTGTTTCTAGACGAACCGACCGCGGGGATCGATCCGGTCGCGCGTCGCGAACTTTGGGATTTGCTTTTTGAGTTTACCGCCGGCGGCATGACGTTGTTCGTCACGACGCATTACATGGATGAAGCCGAACGCTGCGATCACGTCGGTTACATTTACATGTCGAAACTGATCGTGTGCGGCGAGCCGGACGAGCTAAAAAAAATGGAGGACGTAAATCCGCCGGGCACTCGGCGGCTCGACGTCACTTGCGATCATGTTACGACCGCTTTGCAAGCAATGCACGAGATGGACGGTGTGCAGAGCGCGACTGTATTTGGCCAATCAATGCACTTGCTTGTCGATGAGAAGGTGAAGCGGTCCGAGATCGAAGAAAAGTTACGCAGCGTAGGGATTAGTCATAGCGAGATTCGTGAGATTGGGCCGTCGCTCGAAGATGTTTTCGTGACCCTGAGCGCGAAGCGCGCCGAAAGCGCGAAAGAAAAGAAAGCCGCATGAAAACTCTTTTTCGAGGTTTTCGCGCCATCCTCTACAAGGAGTTCATCGTCGTCTTCCGCGATCGGACGGCGCTGTTCTTCATGTTTTTCCCGCCACTCGTGCAGATCATCGCGTTTGGTTTCGCGCTCGATATGGACGTGAGACACATGCCGACGGCGCTGTTGAACCAGGACCGCACTCTTGAAAGCCGGCAATTGATCGACGAGTTCGTGAACACCGAAACGTTTCGCATCGTCAAGGTAGTCGACAGTCCTGAAGAATTGGCCGCAACGATCCGGCGCGGCGAAGCTTATCTCGGCATCCAAATTCCGCCGGATTTCGCTCGCGATTTGCGCGCCCGCCACACGGCCTACGTGCAGGTGCTGATCGACGGTTCGAGCTCAACCACCGCGCTGCAAGCGCTCAATACCGGAATCAATGTTACGTTCAACGACTCATTGAAGCAGCTTGTGAAAGAATCGGGACGTAGCGGTATCCCGATCGAAGTGCGTCCTCAGGTCCTTTACAATCCGGCGCTTAAAAGCCCGAATTTTTTTGTGCCGGGAGTGATCGGGATCGCGTTGCAATTGGCGACGGTGTTCGGCACCGCGTTATCGATCGTGCGCGAACGTGAGAAAGGCACGCTCGAGCAATTGCTGG
>QHRJ01000356.1:2627-4000 GCA_003220075.1 Verrucomicrobiota bacterium | reverse complement strand
ACTTTGGTTGTCCCACCCCAGCGCACTTATCCTGAAGTGATCCGAAAGGTCGAAAAGATTACGCAACGGATTGCTGACGCGCTAAGGGTAACCGGGCCGTTGAACGTTCAATATCTCGCTCAAGGCACAAATGTAAAAGTAATTGAGGCCAATTTGCGTGCCTCGCGAAGTTTTCCGTTTGTTTCAAAAATTTGCAAGGTGAACTTCATTGAGCTGGCAACGAAAGCTATTCTGGACGTCCCTGTCGCAAGAGTCGGTCGGCCATGGCACGGCCTCGACTATGTCGGCGTTAAAGCCCCGCACTTTTCGTTCACGAGATTGCAAGGCGCGGATCCAACCTTGGGAGTCGAGATGGCTTCTACGGGCGAAGTTGGCTGCCTAGGGGACGATTTCGAAGAGGCGTTTTTGAAGGCTCTTATTTCGGTCGGCTTCAAATTTTCAATAAGGACAGTTCTGCTCTCGACCGGCACACTGAAAGACAAAGTAGCCTTTATCGAGGGCGCAAAGCTATTCGAAAGCCTTGGAATCGGCTTTTTTGCGACTCAAGGAACCGCGGAGTTTCTGAGTCGGTACGGCATCAAGAGTGTGGTCGTTCACTGGCCATTGGAAAATCGTTCTCCCAATGCGGGTGAACTCATCGAGCAAAGAAAAATAGACCTGGTGATCAATATACCCAAGAACTACCAGGAAACCGAGTTAACTAACGATTACTATATTCGGAGAAAGGCTGTGGATTTCGGGATTCCCTTATTGACAAATATTCAATTGGCAAACCGGCTCGCTGAATCGCTTTCGCGAAAGCAAGGTGTTGATCTGGGTATCAAGGAACTGCAGGCTTACTAAAGATCTCGCAATTTGGAGACAACGCGGAGCGAAAAGCGGTCAACACTGTCATGCTACGAGATCGAAACTGAAATTGGGTAACATTGCTCTCCTGCTCGCCTCATCAGCATTTGCCCTGCTGCTGCGCGAACCTGCTGCCCGAGATAGTGGCGGCTGTTTTACTCGCCGTTCACCTACTACTACGGCTTCAAGGTCAACAGCGGCGAATACAAATTGATGGCGGCGAAGGAACAGGCGGAGGTGGGTTTCTTCCGCGAATTCTGGGGCTTCCTGCGCGACAACAAGAAGTGGTCGCTGCGGCCCATTCTCATTGTGCTGGTGCTGTTTAGCGTGTTGATCATCCTCAGCGGCACTGGGCTGGTGCCGCTCATCTACACGCTGTTCTGAAATTCGCCGATGAGCACCGAGGCCCACTGGACGTCGCGCCACCCGCTGCTGCGCAAACTGGTTTCGGCGCACTGGACCACGGCCGGCGTACTGTTTAACACCCTGCTCCTCTTCGTGGCGGTGAACCTCGCGCTCTGGGCGGC
>QHRJ01000356.1:0-2429 GCA_003220075.1 Verrucomicrobiota bacterium | reverse complement strand
CGGCGCTGGCGCGGCGGGTGGCGACCAACGTGTGCGTGTACAACTTCGGCACGCCGTTTTACTACTCGACGCAGGAACGGCTCCGCTTCGAGCGGTTGCTGGGCCAGGGGATTGTGCCGCACGCGGCGGTGTTCGTGGATGGGTTGAACGATTTCACGCGACCGGACGACACGCCGGCGCACCGAGAATGGTTCGTCGAAGCATTTGAAGCGGCCAACAAAAAGAAGAGCTTGCTCCCCGCGTTGGTCCAAGAGCTGCCGGCCGCGCGCCTCGTCCGGTCCATCACTGGCCGCGTCCGGGTGCCGGTGCGGCACGACCGGGCCACGCTGCCGGCCAAGGCCGCGCGCGTCATCGCGACCTACTGCGAAAATAAATTGATGATCGAATCGCTGATCGCCGCGCACGGCGTCGCACCGGTGTTTGTCTGGCAACCGATCCCGCGCTACAACTACGACCTGAAATATTTCCCGTGGTATCACACGCTGCGGAATGCATACACCCAAGAGCCGCACGCGGTGGGTTATCCGCAAATGCGCGCGCTTTACGACCGCGGCGCGCTGGGCACGAATTTCCTCTGGTGCGCCGACTTGCAGGCCGACGAGCACGAGTGTCTCTACGTGGACTGGGAGATCAGAGGAAGGAAGACTGAATCAATTCAAGTAAGTTACCCAGCTTTACTGAACTAGCCCAAATGCCGCCAACGATTACGCGAGATTATGCGATGCGTTCTGGTGATCACTTGCCCCAAAAGCTTTGGGGAATCCTCAAGCGGAAAGAACGGTGGGGATTCTCTTGGCGTGGTTGGCTGCTTCTCACCTCGGCCGGTCTGGTGGCCGCTTATTTCGCGCTTTTGAATATTTATCCATTTCTGGCTGTAACGCATCGCGTGAATACAAACGTCCTCGTCGTCGATGGAGCGGTTCAACGATACGCCATTCGCGGAGGCGCGGAAGAGTTCAAAAACGGGTCATATGCGCGCATCTTCACGACGGGTGGCCCGGTAGAAGGCAACGGCAGCTACACTAACGATTACAACACTTCGGCCAGCGTCGCGGCGGAGAGTTTGCAAAAGTTTGGCGTTCCGGGTGACCTCGTTCAGATGGTTCCCTCGCGCGTATTTGCCAGGGAGAGAACATACAGCGCAGCCGTCGCATTACGAGATTGGTTTCGCGACCACAACGTGCCTGTCCATAGTATCAACGTTTTGACGCAGGGCGCCCATGCGCGGCGGACACGCCTTCTCTATCAGAAAGCGTTCGGAAAGAACGTAGCGGTAGGTGTGATAGCGATTTCGAATCCCGACTACGATCCAAAAGACTGGTGGCGTTATAGCGACGGCGTTCGAGAAGTTATCGGCGAGAGCATCGCCTATATCTATGCGCAATTCTTTTTTTATCCGTCGGTATCATCGTCTGACAAAGAGGCAGCGCAAGCCGCTCCGGCATCTCGTTGCTACTGAGCGAAATGCAATGTCAGGGACAAAGGTAAGACCTGGAAAAGTTTGGAAAGCGTTGTGACCACTAATCAACACGAAGAAACGCAAATTTCTGTCCTTTCCATTATGAAGCTGTCGCGAATCCTTCTGTTTATCCTTATTTTGAGCGGTTTTTCCGTCCCGCGCTGCTCGGCCAAAGTTTACGATTCCGATGGGTCGGAGGGTAGCGTTGAGGGGTGCATCCGATCGGCGGCGGAGGGCGATATTGTGACGCTGCCTGCCGGCACATTTAGCTGGACTTCGCGTTTGGAAATTACGAAGGGTATCACACTTAAAGGCCAGACTACGATTGCGGGAGCCGGAACCAGCAATCCCACGATCACTGACGCAACGATCATTCAGGACAACACTCCAAGAAAGGGAGGTAATACAGGTACCGGCATAATCAAGGCAACGATGACGCCAGCACAATCGTTTCGTCTCACCGGAATTACCTTCGTTAAGGGCTCTTCAACCGTCATGCCGACCGGTGGTCGCGGGACTGCCAACAAGTTGGGCGGACAAGCCCGGCAGCACCCGGCCGGTGGCGCGGGGAACCATCCAAATGACGCAGCTGACGCGGGAAGCCTTGGCGGCGGACAGGGAATTACCGGCGGGAATCGACCAGGCGGCGGATCAGGGAACCTTGGCGAAGCGAACCGCCGAGGTGGCGGGGCCGGTGCCCGAAATTTTGGCGGACCCACTCGACCAGGCGGTGGCGCCGACGCATCGACTCGACCCGGTGGTGGGGGTTCATTTGGTGGCGGCGACGGTTTGATCCAATTTATGTCCGCAGGTGCTGCGCCTAATACGTCTATGCGGATGGATCATTGTCATGTCACAGCACCGATTTATTATGGAGTATTGCTTAGCGTTAACGGTTGGGTTTACGGAGTGGCGGATCATAACGTGATGGAGGTTACGGGGAACACTCATCCATTTTTCGTTGGCCATA
>QHRJ01000206.1 GCA_003220075.1 Verrucomicrobiota bacterium | reverse complement strand
CTGCAATTTGGCGAGCGCGTCCGGCGGGAAAATCTTGAGGTACTCCGGGTGATAATCGGTGATTTCGGTGATGAAATTGTTATCCATGATGAATTGAAAAAGCGCCTTCAGGTTGGGAGCGACCTCGATTTGGCTGGCCGTAATGATTTTGCCGCTTCGTTCGTCGATCATTGGATAAACGTAGAGTTTGAGCGCACCCTTGAACATCCGCCCCAGCGCTTCCAGAATTCCGCCTTCCAGATTCAAATAATACTTCTCATCGAAGATTTCCATCAGGCTGGGCACCCCCATGACCAGTCCAACCATCTTGCTGGTATAACGGGTTAGGTAACTGGAGAGGCGATAGTATTCGCCAAACTTCGAGATCAAGACCGTGCGCCCGAGTGCGCCCAGAATATCGACCCGCGCCAGAAAATCGGCGTGGTTCAGCTGCCCTTCCGCCAGCAAATTCTCCAACGTCATTTCCATCAGTACGATCAGCTCGGACTCGGCGCAGCCAGATTCCTGAAGAAACCTCCGGCGCGCGCCGTCGAGCATGTCATTGGTGGCATAGGTGACTGGCCGAAAACTGCCGCGCTCCACCAGGATCGCCTTTTTATAAAATACTTCGGCCGGTTGCACGGTTTCGCCATCGGCCTGGAACATGACCGCGTCCGTCAATCCCTGGCTAACGAGTTGCAGACTCATCAACCGGTTGTCGACTTGTGAAAAGGCCGGCCCGGAGAATTTGATCATGTCCACCTCAATCCGACCGGGAGCGAGATTTTCCTGCAGCGACGAAATCAACTCTTCTGGCTTCGCAAGATAAAACGCGCCGTAAATAAGGTTCACTCCAATTACCCCCAGCGCTTCCTGTTGATCGACGTTCGCTTCGTCCAGCATTCGCACATGAATAATGATCTGGCTCGGTTCCCCGCGGAATTCCGCTTGAAAACGGATTCCGAGCCAGCCGTGCGATTCATTGTGTTGTTTAAAACTGCGCGCCGCCACTGTGTCGGCAAAGACAAAAAAACAGCGTTGCGCGCCAAGCTTTTGATTCAGCCGCTCGATTAACAAGTTATATTCATGGTCCAGCATCGTCCCGAGACGGATGCGGCTGACATACCGGTCGGTCGGTCCATAAATCGCGTCGCTGAAGGTCATGTCGTAAGCCGACATCGTCTTTGCGATTGTGCCCGAGGCGCCGCCGACAAAAAAGAACCGGCGCGCGACTTCCTGGCCGGCTCCAATTTCCGCGAAGGTCCCGTAGCGTTTGGCATCGAGATTAATCTGGAACGCCTTCTTGTTCGTCCCGACATCCATCTCGGCTTTCACAATTTCCAAGATGTCGGCATTTATGGGCTTCTCAACCGGCGAGTTGGCGACGCCGGAAGAACTCCGTCATCCCGAGGGCGGTCGAGGGATCCCGATATGAAGCCTTAAAGTACCCGCCGCGGGAACCTTCGATTCCGCTTCGCTCCGCTAGTACGACCCGCGATAGTGAACTATGGAGGAGCGAGCTCTGCGAGCCCTGGTAGCACAGCATCCTGGTTATGGGGCCAACGGGCATCCTGCCCGTTGGATTTCAGCAGCGAGAGAAGTGGCTTACAGCGCCCGCATTTGCTCGCACATCAACGCGAGACGAATTTATAACAATCGCACCTTTTCCACCGCGCTTGCCGCAATCCACCCGCGTTGATCATTCGGCAGCGCCGCGTAATTCCAGTCTCCGCGCTCCTGTAAAATCAAAACTTCGCTTCCAGCCGGAAGAGCCAGAACGCTCCGCGCACTGTCGACGGTCGCAATTCTGGCTTCGGTGTTTTCCGCAATCACAATTGCCAGGCCCTGTCCCTGGCTTCCGTTTTCCGATCGATAAGCAGCGAACCCGCAAATCGCGATCAGGAATATACCGGCTACCGTCCACAACGCTCTACCCGGCCGCAGAATCAAAAGAATAATCGTGAGCCAGAAAAAAATCGCGGCCACAACCGCGAAAAAATCAGCCGTAGCAAAATTCAGATATCTCTCTAAAGCTGACGGCGCCAGCTCCAGCGAACGCGTTTGGTCGCGCGCAATCCGCAGATTGGCATCGGCTTCCGGATGATGGCGATCCAATCGTAATGCGCGGTCATAATTCAAAATGGCTCGCCCGAAATCGCCGTCACGAAAGTAAGCGTTGCCGAGATCATAGAATAAATTCGGGCTCCAATCGCCTGAACCGACGACCGCCTCGTAATCTGCGATGGCCGCTTTGAAGTTTCCTGCCGCAAATTCAGTATTTGCTTTCGCGAACAAATCATCGCCAGTCCGCCTCGGACCACCGCTTGACGCTCCTTCTGCGCTCGGCAGAGCGAACAAAAGCAAAACCAGAATTTGAAATCGCGCTCTTAGTTTCATGAAAGGCTTTCGATCAATTCCAAGGTTTCGCGCCGTCCGTCGCTGGATAACGCGCTCTCGCCGTTGCCGGCGCCGCTGTAGCGGAACTCATCCCTAGTCGCGAACAAGCGTCGCATCCGCTCGCTTTGTTCCGCATTCAGGTCAAACACCCGCGCGGCAGTTTCCGCATCGACCGTCGCCGGCTCGATGTTCATTTGCTTAAGCGCAGTCTTTAGCTGCACCAGCCGCGAGGCATCGGAGAAATATTCTCGCGGTGCCAGCTGATCACGGCGCAATTTGCGCAGCAACTCGTCCCTTTCGTGCTGAAGTTGTGCGGCACGCAGAGCCGCGCGATTGGACGCGCGCACATCTTGAACCTTCCAACCCATCAGCCCCAGGGCAAAAGTGAGGGGAAGAAGTTGCGCCAGCCAAAACTCTTTTCGCGCATAAAACGGCGCAAAGCTGGACACGATTTTTCCGCGCTCGTTAATTTGATGCAAAATATCCTGCGCTTTTTGCTGTCGACCTGAGGTGGGCGCGGCTGAGGGTCCGGGCGTAGCTCCAGCAATCGCGGGGTTTGCCGGGGCATTCCCTTCCACAATTAACGGAACTGCCTCGCTTTGCAGCGTTACATACTTTTCCTTTACCGGATCGAAATAACTAAAGGCCAGCGGCGGAACACTTGTCAACTTATCGTTAGGTGAAACCACCAGTTCGAATGTTTTCGTTCCGCTGATTCCGACGTCATCATCCTGCTTGAAATTCGATGATGGCGGATATTTGTGCCAGCCACGCTCATCACTTAGCTCTGGCGCATTCATCCGGTCGAAATTCCCGCGTCCGGAGATCGCCGCCTTAATCGTGATCGGGTCGCCTACCTGCACTCGCTTCGGGTTCGCTTCCGCGGTCATCGAGAAACTCCCCACCGCTCCGGAAAAAGTCGGTGGTGCACCCGCTGGTAATGCCTTTACTTCCAATGAAACCGGATCGCTTTTGACGTTGATCTCATGTTGCTCCATCAGCCCTCCAAATGGCAGCGCAAAGAAAGGATCGGAGAACGGATCTTCGTTGAAAGGGTCAAACGGTTTGCGGCGCGTCCCCGAGCTCCGCCGCGGAACGAGAACATTCGCTTTCTGTTCGACCGGCCCAATTTGAAAATTACCGACCCGGGCTGCGGAAAGCGCCGTCTTATAATTGAAAACGACATAGCTGCGCCCGTCGATATTCTCCAGATTGCGTTCGCCTTCGCCCAACTTTTGCACAGTGAACCCCTGTCCGTTCACTTGCGGTGGCGCCATCTCAGCAACCCGTGTCCGCGAATTAAATCCGATCCGCACTACCACTGGAATCATTTCACCGACATAGCCCGTCTTTTTCGGTACCAGGAGCTCTGCGAAAGCGATCTTGTCTTCGCCAGCCTGTGTATTACTGGACGGCGCTCGAGTGCTTCCGGCGCGCGCCGTCGCGCTGGGAGAGTCCGCTACTCGCAGCGTTAGTTCGGGCGTCTGCAAATTATTCTTACCAACGCGAATACTTTGCGGCGGAATCTTATAAGTTCCCGATTTCTCGGGCAAGATTGTGTAATTGTAGGTGATCGAAGAAGAGATCGAAAGATTTCGCATCGTCATTTGCGTCGATTCACCAGTGTAATGTATCTGGAGACCGGGGACGTCGATCTCTCTTGGCGGTTTCAACGATGTTCCAGCGTTATCGACCTGAATTTGCAACTGCACCGTTTCACCCACGACGACGTCCGAGCTCGTCAGCACCGCCGTAATTTTTGGGGAATCGGCGAACGCAGATTGCATTTGGACAATCGCGATTAACGCCAGAATGAGGACTCGCCGGGCCATCAACATTTTCAATGAAATCTCAAACATCAAACATGCAGCTACCAGTCGTTATAGACACGATGCACCGGCTTGCGTTCATCCAGTTGAACCCGCGCTTCCTCGTCCTTCATTGCCTGCAGTAATCGTGCAGCCTGTTGCGGGCTCATTTCCCCGCGCTCCATCGCTTCAGCTTCCGCCTCTTGCTCTTCGCGCTGCTTGTCGCTCGGCTCGCCAGCGCTTTTGATCTCGCCCGAGCGCGGCTTGGCGGGCGAGGCGGATGGCGTTGCGCTCGGTGATGCATTCTCACCCTTGTCGGAATTATCCGCTGGTGATGGGGATGGATTTTCACCGGATTCCCCCGGGCTCGGCGAAGGATTTGAACTCTCACCGGGACTCGGCGTTGGCGATTCGCCGGCGCCCTGCTGCTCTTTCTTTTTCTGATCAGGCCGTTTCTGCTCGCCGCCGGGACTCGGTGATGGGGAGGACTGCTCCTGCTGCTGCTGTTTATTGCGCCTCTCCGAGTTCTGCTGATCCTTTTGATTCTCGGGATTTTGTTCCTGGTTTTGCTGATTCGGTTGTCGCTGATTATTCTTCGCCTGCTGTTGATCTTGCTTTTGTTCTTGGTTTTGTCGCTTTTCGTCTTGTGATTGCTGCTCTTGTTGTTGTTGTTGTTCTTTCTTTTGATCCTTCTTGTTCTGCTGATTTTTCTGCGGCTCTGGCGGTGGTTGTTTCGGATGCTTTTTCAGTCGCTCGATTTTCTTCCTAACGATCTCAAGCCGTTCCGCCGCGGCCTTATCTTCTGGATCCAGC
The DNA here is from genome assembly GCA_003220075.1 of Verrucomicrobiota bacterium. GTDB lineage: Bacteria > Verrucomicrobiota > Verrucomicrobiia > Chthoniobacterales > UBA10450 > AV69. The sequence continues at coordinate 13,615 of QHRJ01000206.1, read as the reverse complement.
TTCAATGCCTGTTCGTAATGTTGCGCGGCATTTTCCAAATCCTTCAACGCATCCTCGTTCGTTTTCCGCAGATCAGCACGGTCTTCCAGGGTTCTGCCGAGATTGTAGCGGCTTTTCTCCTGCAGCCTGGGCGATCGATCGACCAGCGACTGGCTGAATGCCTCCAGCGCTTTGTCGTAGTTACGTAGCTTGTAGGCAGCCGCTCCGGCATCGAACTGCATCTTGGGCATGTCGGCCGGATTAATATTGTGCTGCAAATCCTTTTGAAATTGTGCGTAGGCATCCTCGTATTGCCCCTTATTATATAGGTCGATCCCCGAAACCGCGTCCACCTTGGCTGCTGCCACGAATAGTAAGGAGGCCGTGACCAGGACTTCGCGTTTCACCGGCGAACGCCTGGGAGTTTGCGCCCGTTTTCGGTCGTTCATGAAGAGGGAGGCAACCAGGGCCACAATCGCGCCTGCCAGCGGCCATTCGTAACACTCGATCGGCCGGCTCGAAAGCCGCGCGTCGATTTCGGCCGCCTTTAGTTTCGAAAGCCCTTCCGTGTACAACCGCCGCATCGTTTGCGGTCCGTTTTCCAAAAGCAGATAAATCCCGCCGGTCGCTTGTGCGATCTCGCGTAACCGATTTTCATCCAGCTTGGACTTCACCACCTGGCCTTTCGCATCTTTCACGAAACCACCTTCTTTCCCTTCGACGGGAATTAACGAGCCCTGCGCCGTCCCGACGCCTACCGTGAAAATTCTCATGCCGGCGTCCGCCGCCTTCTTGGCTTCGTTTACCGCATCGCCACTAAGTTCCTCACCATCTGTGAAAATAATGAAGGCGCGGTTTCCCATCGCGCTTTTCCCAAATGTTTGCGTTGCCAGTGCGATCGCTTCACTAATGTTGGTGCCGCCTTCCGGAATTGTTTTCGTATCCAGGTCGTTGATCGATTCAACCGCGGCATCGTAATCGATCGTCAACGGTGCCTGCAAAAAGGCCCGACCGGCGAAGGCGATGAGGCCGACGCGATCGCCTTGCAACTCTGTGATCAAATCCTGTGCTGCCAGTTTGACCCGCTCAAGCCGGTTCGGCGCCACGTCATTCGATAGCATGCTTCGCGATGTATCAACGGCCAAGAGCAAATCGAGCCCGCGACGTTTCACATCTTCGTAAGTGTAGCCCCAGCGCGGTTTGGCCAGCGCGATAATAGCGAGCGCGAGCGCGAGCAAAACGAAAGCAAAACCAATCGCGCGCCGCATCCGATCGACATTGCCGGCGAGCTGCGGTAGCAGTCGCGGTGAAACAAACTCGCTCAGTTTGGTCGCGCCGCGCCGCTCGGCCCGTGCGTACAAAAGCACGAGGAGCGGCAGAATGGCCAAGGCCCACAACCAGATCGGCGCGCCGAAGTTCATAGGTTCGATGCAGTGATGAAGCGATGAAGCGGTGAAGGATAGGCCCACTCTTCAATGCGTGAACTCTGCAACGTTCTCCTCACGGCAATCGTTTCCAAATGGTTTGGCCGAGCAAGAGCTGCCCGATCAGCAATCCGCAACCCGCCGCGATGCACTCAGGGAATAGGTCGCGGTACTGTTGATATTTCCGGGCGCTGATGGTGGTTTTTTCCAGCTTGTCAATGTCCTGATAAATCGAGGCCAGCGATTGCGTGTCCGTTGCCCGGTAAAATTTGCCATCGGCAATACGCGCTACTTCGCGCAAACCAGTTTCATTGAAGGAGACCGGGGCATTCTGATAATAAACATTGCCGCGGCCGTCCGTCACTACGCGGCCGGTTCGCTCGTCCATTACTGGAAAGGGCGCGACCCCATTGGTACCGATTCCAATCGCGTAAAGATGAATTCGGAGCGCCTTCAATGCCTCCGCCGCAGTATTAGGCGGAATCTTCCCGGCATTATTATCGCCATCGGTCAGGAGAACCATCACCCGGCTTTTGGATTGTTTGTCATTTAACCGATTCCCCGCCGCCGCCATGGCCGAACCGATCGCAGTGCTTCCTTCCACCAGCCCAATGCGAACACGATCGAGATTTTGCAACAGCCATTCGTGATCGAGTGTCATCGGACTAACGATATATGGACGAGTTCCAAATGCGATCATTCCGATCCGGTCGTTCGGTCGTGCTTCAATGAACTTGCGCGTTACTTCGCGAACAGCGTCCAATCGCGTCGCTTCATCGCCGCCAATGGTGAAATCTTTCGCCAGCATCGAATTGGAAACATCGAGCACCAGCATGATGTCGATACCGCTGGCTTCTACTTGCGTGAGCGACTTGCCCAGTTGTGGCCTCGCGATGCCAACGATAAATGCCGCCAGGGCTAGCCAGACCAACGCGCGCAAGATTTGTCCAGCCCGGCTGGTGCTGCTTTTCCCGATCGCCCGAAATGGAGCTGTTGCCGAAAATAAAATCGCAGCGCGCGGTCCAAACCTGCCACGCAACCAAGCCAGTGCCGGAATGAGCAATAGCAACAGCAGCAGCCACGGGCGCGCGAAAGTCAGCGCCTGGCCGCCCAGCCAATCACGCGGGGACAAGTGCTCCTCCTTTCACGAATTGACGCGCTTCATCGAGCAGGAGACGGCTGTCCGCGGTCGTTGCTTCGTAACGCGCGAACTTAATCAGGTCACAGCGATTCAGAAAATCAGCCAGCAAGGTCTTCTCGTCATCACTAAAATTCGGGGCCGAGGCAATGGCATTCAAAAATTCGACCGATGTCTGTCGCGTCATCGGCAGATCGAATTGTTCCATTACGTAACGTCGCAAAATATCGGAAACGCGAATGCTGAATTGATAGGGAGGAATTTTTTCCACTTCGCTCTCGATCGTGTTCAAGGCAGCGAGGGCGCGCTCGCGAGGCGATGGCGTTACTTGTTTTTTGCGAAAGAACCTTCGCCCATACCAGATCGCCAGTCCAATCATCGTTAGCACGATCAAGCTTGCAACAAAAATCATCCACGGCGGCACCAGCGAATAACTCACCGGCGGCGCAATGTCGGGAAGTGCCTGCGCCAGTACCATCATCGTTAGCGCACCATCAGACGGCGTTCGCGTTGCTTGAAAAAGGAGCGCAGCGCCGGCAGATAATCATCGCCGGTGCGCAGGTCGATTCGATCGATCCGGTTTTGCCGCAATATCCGCATAGTCTCCATTAGCTGCGCTTGGGCGAGCTTGGCAAACTGTGCGCGCACCTTGCGGTCGGCTGCGTTGATTTCAATTTGGTCGCCCGTTTCCGCATCTTCCAGCGTAATAATCCCGATATCAGGCAGTATGCTCTCGCGTTCGTCCTGAATCCGGATCGCAATCAGATCGTGCCGCCTGGCCGTGACCGCGAGCGCGCGCGAAAAGTCCTCCGCCTGAAAGTCGGAGATAAAAAAGACGACCGCACGACGGGTCACGATCTTATTTAAGTGATCAAGGGCCGCGGCCGGGTTGGTCCCGCGCCCGACTGGATCAAAGAAGAGGATTTCGCGGATGATTCGCAAGGTATGAGAGCGCCCTTTCTTCGGCGGGATGAAAAGTTCGAGGCGATCGCTGAAGAGAAGGAGGCCGACTTTGTCGTTGTTACGGATCGCGCTGAAAGCGAGGAGGCAGGCAACTTCCGCAGCCAGCTCGCGCTTTGATTGTGAAGTGCTGCCGAAGTTACCCGATGCGCTCACATCCACGATCAGCATCACAGTAAGCTCGCGTTCTTCGGTAAACTTTTTCACGAATGGGCTGCCGAGCCTTGCCGTTACGTTCCAATCGATCGCGCGAATCTCATCCCCGGGTTGATACTCGCGCACCTCTTCAAAATTCATCCCGCGACCCTTGAAGACGCTGTGGTAATCGCCGGCGAAGGCAGTTTCGACGAGAGCGCGGGTCTTGATTTCGAGGCCGCGGATCTTTTTGAGGATCTCGGCCGGTGTGCTCTGCCGCTCTTCCATTGGGAACAAAGTGAGAAGTGATTAGTGAAAAGTGAGAAGTTAAGGGGAGAGTACAAAGAATTCGTCGAGTTTGGGCGGCGCTTCATAGATAGTGATCTCTTCTTCGACCCGGGGCGGCATGAAACGATAATCAGTCGCGGGGGAGTACTTACAGAAATCATCCGCGCGATCGATCATCCGCGACAGCATTCGTGTAATCGAGTCGTAGAGCGAATCCAGTTCCGTGAACTCGTCTCTCGAGAGGTATTTTGCGTCAACAGCGTCATCCAACCACGATTGGGTCTCGGCTCCTTCGCCAAAGGCCTCATCCAGCTTACTGACAAAGACCGCCTTGTAGCGCCTCCGCGCCCAACCTTCCGCGACCATTGCCTTCACTGCTCGTGAAGCGCGACGGATTTGATCAGTTAATGAATAACGTTCATCAGGAGGAAGACGCTTCGTGAATTCGTAAATCTTTTGTCCTCCTTCCCGAGCCATTTGGTAGACGTTCAAATCTCGAAACGATCGCGCGATTGGGTTCTTATTAATCACTTCTCACCTCTCTTGAGTTTCGACTTCTCACTTCTCACGAATCACCTCTCACCGTTCCCCCTCACGGCACCGGCAACCCCGCAAAAATGCGTTCCACAATCGTCTCGCTCGTAATCGACTCGGCTTCCGCTTCGTAGCTAACGATAATGCGGTGACGCAAAACGTCGGGACCGATGCTCTTGATGTCCTGCGGCGTGACGTAGCCGCGTCCGTTTAGGAAAGCGTGAGCACGTGCTGCAAGTGCAAGATAAATAGTCGCTCGCGGGGACGCGCCATAACGCACCAAACCCTCCAGCTTTAAGTTATAAGACGCCGGCTCTCTCGTCGCCCAAACAATATCGACGATGTAATCCTTCACTCGATCGTCGATGTAAATGTTGTTCACCACGTCGCGCGCCGCGATGATGTGCTGCGGATCGACCACCGCTGAAACGCTGAGATCGGGCGCGGACGTCGCCATTAAATCGAGAATCCGGCGCTCCTCCGGCTTTTGTGGATAACCGATGTTCAGCTTGAACATGAAACGATCGAGCTGCGCTTCGGGCAGCTGATAGGTGCCTTCCTGCTCGAGCGGGTTCTGCGTTGCCAGTACCAGAAACGGATCCGACAACGGATAGGTCTTTTCGCCAATGGTGACCTGGCGCTCCTGCATCGCTTCTAGTAAGGCGCTCTGCACTTTGGCGGGCGCGCGATTGATTTCATCGGCCAGGATGAGGTTCGAAAAAATTGGACCAAACTTGGTCGTGAACTCGCCGTCACGCGGATTGTAAATAAGGGTGCCGATTAAGTCTGCCGGTAGAAGATCCGGGGTGAATTGCAGGCGCTGGAATCCGGTTTGAATGGCGGAAGCAATTGTTTTTACAGTGAGCGTTTTGGCCAGGCCGGGAACGCCTTCGAGCAAGACATGGCCGTTCGCGAGTAACCCGAGCAATAAACGATCAACCAGATACTTCTGACCGACGACGACATGTGCAACCTGCTCGCGTAGAGGCGGGATCCAGCGACCGAGCTCCTGCACCTGATGCGAAATTTCCTGAGCCGATTTCATGAGTCTTGTAAGACAGAATCGACGCACTGAACGTTCGATCAAGTTCGTCATCCCGAGCGAAAACGCCAGTCGTGCTCGGACCGAGGGATCCCGCTGCGACGGTTTAAAGGTAACTTTCCTGAGGATCCTTCGACTCCGCTTCGCTTCGCTCAGGATGACGCGGAACTGCGCGCCCGGCAGGTTAGCAAAATCGGCAACCCCGGGTAGGGCTCGAGCTCACGAATCTTTGCTTCAAGAAAACGGGCGAACGGTTGGGTCAGAAGGCGAGGCGAATTGACAAAGAGCACGATCTCCGGCGGCGCGAATTCGCGCGTTTGGTTTCCGCTGGATTGAGTTGCGTAAAACAGCTTTAACCGTTTGCCCTTTACCATCGGCGGCGGATTTGCGGCAAAGGCCGCCCTCAGCACGCGATTCAATTTGCCGGTGCCCATATGCGCGCGTGCAGCCCGCCGGATGCGTTCGATCATTTTGAAAATGCGCCCCGCATGCTCGCCCGTCAGGGCGCTCGTTACCAAGACCGGTGCGTAATCGATGAAGAACAATTCCGCGCGGGCGTTTGCAATCGCGTCTTCCATGGTCTGCCGTTGTTTGCGCGTCGTGCGCACCAGGTCCCATTTGTTCAGTGCGATCACGCAAGCTTTTCGTGCTTTCTGAATCAATAAGACTTCAACCGAACTGGAATGTTTGCTGCGCGCACGAATCCCGGCGGTATCGATAAAGAGGTAGCGTTTGCCCTCGCGCTCGTACTCGATGTCGAGGGCGTCGCGGGTAGTGCCCGGGATTTCGCTGACGATCGCACGCCGGTCGCGGAGCAACGCATTAATCAGCGATGACTTGCCTGCGTTTGGACGGCCGAGGATCGCGACAGCGATCGGATGTTTGACGTCTGATGTTTGATGTTTGATGTCAGGAATCGGCAGAAAGTTCTCGATCTTCTCCAGTAGTTCCGGGATGCCGCTGCCATGCGCCGCGCTGACCGGAAGAACATTCTCAAAACCGAGCGCGGAGAATTCGTCTACTCGCGTCTGATGTTTCGGATCATCGATTTTGTTAACGAGAAGTAGGATGGGTTTGTGCAATTTCCGAACGAGACGGGCCAGCTCGCGGTCCATCGGGTTTAATCCGTCCTGCCCATCAACCACAAAAAGAATGAGATCGCTTTCTTCCATCGCGCGTTCCGCGGATGCCCGCACGTCGCCTGTCAATTGAGTTTCACCTGCGCCGACAATCCCGCCGGTATCCCAAAGTCTGAAAGTCTTTCCGCTGATTTCGCATTTGACCGAAATTCGGTCCCGCGTGATCCCTGGCTGGCCATGCACGATGGCGATACGACGACCGGCAATCCGGTTGAACAACGCCGATTTTCCTACATTCGGCCGGCCGACGATGGCGATGTTCATCGCACTGCTATATCAGAGGAAATGACGAAGCACGAATGGTCCGAGCGGACTGGCGTTGAATGACGAAGCACCGGGCTCTGCTCCCCTGCCCATTACTCCATTACTGCCTCCGCTCCGCCTCAGCGCGTAGCGTGGGCGTGACCTTCCGCTTGCAGTTGGCGGATGCCTTCGATGACATAAATCACCCCGGAAATGAGGGTGAAGATTCCCGCAACGATCACGACGAACCACAGCGGGAGAAATCGCAGCTGCAACATCACCCACGCGATCGCGCACATCTGACAAACAGTCGCAACCTTGCCCGTCCAACTTGGTTTCACCCCCATTTTGTTGCCAATGAAATAATGCAGGATGGCGGCACCGACTAAAATGACCGCGTCGCGGGTAATGACGAGAACCGGGAACCATACTGGAAATTTTCCGTAATCGGGATCGCTCTGGCTCCAATTGGTAATGCTCAAGGTGATGATACCGCTCAAGAGCAAACCTTTATCGGCGATCGGGTCGAGAATAACGCCTAACCGGCTGCGCTGGTTGTAGTGACGAGCGACGTATCCATCGAGACCATCACTCACCGCCGCGAGAAGAAAAACGATGATGGCGGCAAAACGCTGCCATTCCTGCGGGTCGCCGCGCCGGACGCTTTCGCCATAGTAAATCGCGAGCGCCACGAAGACGGGAATCATCGCAATCCGGACGAGCGTGATTTTGTTGGCGGTAGTCACTCGGGAAGACTAGCTCAAGCCTCGGGCGCGCGAGAAATTTATTTGGCCGCCGGCAGGCTTTGCGCTACTCCTCGGGTCATTCCGAGCCGCGCAGACGGCGAGGAACCTCACCAATGGTCAAGCGGCACGCGGTTTGTTGGAAGGCCGACGCCGAAAGCTTGGAACAAATAATTCCTCACGTTTGCCGACAGCTGGATCTCACGATTGTCCGGGTACCTTCTGACCAACTACGAGGTCCCTCCCTACGCTCGGGATGACAGGCAAATGACCGTTAACTACGTCTCGAGTTCCGCCCCGGCAAACTGCGTCTGCCTTGCGTGTTTCCCTTCGCAGAATTCTTCGATCATCTTCTCGTTGAACGCCGGAATATCGTCGGGCTTGCGGCTGGTAACGAGTCCGTTGTCCACCACCACTTCTTCGTTGACCCAATTGCCACCGGCATTTTTCACATCGGTCTGAATGTGCTCCCACGACGTTAATTTGCGTCCACGAACAATACCGGCGTCTATCAACAGCCAGGGCGCATGACAAATTGCGGCCACTGGTTTGCCTTCGCGAAAAAAATGTTTCGTGAAGTCAAGTGCATCGGGAGCCGCGCGCAACTCGTCCGGATTCATCAGCCCACCCGGAATCATCAGTGCATCAAATTCCTCCGGCCGCGCTTCATCGAGTGGGATATCGACGTCGAACTTGTCGCCTTTATCCACGTGGTTCATTCCCTGAATTTGTCCCGATTTAGGCGAAACGATTTTTGTTTCTGCGCCCGCTTCCTCCAGCGCTTTTCGCGGTTTCGTCATTTCCACCTGTTCGAATCCATCAGTGACGAGAATCGCCACCTTCCTGCCATCCAATTTGCCCATAGCAATTTCCTCCCGTTGAATTTTGTTTTGCATCGGTTAGTTGTCGACCGTCAAAAAAGTTTCGCGACCGCTGCGGCAGTTGGTCGTAAAGCGAAAACCGCTTGGTCTGCGCGAGCCTGTGAGTAAAATTCGCCCGTACGCCGATGTGGCGAAATGGCAGACGCAACGGACTTAAAATCCGTTGGGCTTTAAACGGCCCGTGCCGGTTCGAGTCCGGCCATCGGCAGGAAATAACGAGGTTTTACGAAGGTGAATTCCATTTGAGTTCGCAATGTTATTCTCGCAACGGGACGCAACAAAACGCATGGAAGCAAACTGCATCCGCCGAGTATTCGTCAAGAGCGAGCCATCGCGCGCGGTAGTTGAGACGAAGCAATGGCAAAGCTGATGACCCTGATGGAAATCTTCGTACAAAAAGCGCCTTCTCCGAAGCAATCGATAGTCTTGCTTCGAGCGTTGAGCTATTCTTCGCTTTAGGCCAAGGCTGGCCATTTGTGACGTATTTTCTTTGCCAAGCGGTACAAAAAAGTGGCCGCTCCAAAAAAGAACAGCCACTCTTATGTCGGTAAACACACAGCGTTTCGCACTTGCCTGTCTGGCACGTAAAACATAGTATTACTAGATGACCAAGACGATTTCCAAAATCGGCAATTCTCAGGGAATCATTTTTGACACAGCCTTGATGGATCTGGCGCGAGTCAAAGTGGGCGATCAATTTGACGTCACGATCATCAACGACAGCGGCGCAATCATGTTGATGCCAATCCGCAAAGGGCCCTCGAAAAAGGAAATCAAAGGGGCCATCAAAAAAGTGATGAAGGATTATCGCAAAACACTGCGAAAACTGGCGTGAACGCAACGCCAGAGGACTGCTTCCATTTGACCATCGAAATTGTTCGCGAGATTCATAAGGAAGCGGTAAAAAATTTTGGCGGCCTTGATGGAATCCGCGATGAAGCCTTGCTGGCGTCAGCAGTATTGGCTCCGCAATCAAGTTTCGGGGGGAAGTCGCCTTATGTTGATCTCATCGATATCGGTGCTGCTTATCTTTTTTACCTTTGTCGCAATCATCCATTTCTTGACGGAAACAAGCGCGCAGCGATGGCGTCGGCAATTGTTTTCCTTCGACTGAACGGATTTAATCCCGCTGCTGATAGCGACGACTGGGAGCAGCTCGTGCTCGATGTTGCGGCCAGTAAAATTGATCGCGAGCAAACCACTCACCCTCTCCGAAAATTAGTGCGCAAGCTAGCTTGATTTTACCCCGAATTTTTTCGGAAACTCAAAAATATGGCGTCGCTATTCATTCCGGTAATTCTCGGGACCGCGCGCAAAGGACGGCGGAGCGAGCACGCCGCGCGTTTTGTCTTCGAAGAAACGAGGAAGCGCGGCGGAGTGGAAACCGAGTTCGTGGATATTTGCAACATTCCGATGCGCTTGGATGACGCCGGCGAACAGATGAAGGATCCCGCATTTTCCGAGCTGGTGAGGCGGGCGGATGGATTAATTCTGGTGGTGCCGGAGTACAATCATGGCTATCCCGGGTTATTGAAGCATGCCCTCGACATGAACCTGGAGGAATACATCCATAAAGCTGTGGGAATTTGCGGCGTTTCGGCTGGTCCTTTCGGCGGCGCGCGCGTGATCGAAGCACTGCTGCCGGTGATGCGCGAACTCGGACTCGTCACCATCTTCAACGACGTTAATTTTGGACATGCCGCCAAAATTTTTGGCGAAGCTGGCAAGCTGCTCGATGAAAGTTTCGTAGGACGGACTGCCAAATTCCTCGATGAACTGATTTGGATGTCGCGCGTGTTGCGTTACGGCCGCGAGAATATTGCCCCGGCGTAGCGCGATCCGGCATCGTCGATGCCGGCTACAGTTCGCCTCTTTGAGTGCAGGTGAAAGTTAAACTGTAAGTGCATGTGTTGGTTAAGGAGCCGACGCGATCGGCACTTCGAGAACGCTGGCGTGTTCAGCATCATGCAGAACGCGGACGTGCGCCGTACGCGCATCTTTCGCGGTCTCGTTCGCGACCACGCCGCCGGAGTTATAATTTTTCTCGAAGTTTATCGAGTTGGGCGCGCTGACTACCAGCCGGAGCCGGCTGCCTTTCGCCATTCGGCGCGCGATGAAAAGACCGGGACTGAGATCGCAGCGGACAATTTCGCCCGGCTTGACCAGCTTTTCCTGACGAACCGACTCGCGGTAACGCAACCGCCGGACATCGCTCCAAAGCGCAATGCTGGTCCCATCAGCCAGAATTTCATCAAGCTCAGCCGTAACATCGGTGTCCGGAACACCGGGGGAGATCCACAGCGTCAACTTTGGACAACCGAGAAGCGTCGTTTCCTTCGAAACCGGATCGCTATGATAAACAAGCCCGTCCTTGCCGATGCTGAGGGCGCGTCGCTGGTCGAGTCCGGCGGTCTTTTCGTTGTCCACGTTATCCACTTCTTCGCCGCGATGAGTATCTAACGGGTCGTAGATGTATTCGTCCGCACCGGTAGCCGCCGGTTTTTCGCTCAAAGTCCCGGAACGAAAGACGCCATTCCCACCGCCATCGCTGGCGTCGAGATAAAGCGGATGATGGTTTGCCGTCAGCTTTTCGAAATCATCGGCGTATTTCCATTCACCATTTGCTCCGGTATTTCCGGGCGCTAACAAGTAATAGGCAACACGATCTCTGAGGAAGTCCGGTTTGGCGCCGGATTTCATCATCCAGTCGTACCATTGCCGATGCAGATCGTTCAGATCGATGACCGCGCCGCCGCCGAACTTTACTCCGCCAACTTCATCCGTCGGTGTGCGAGTACCGGCATGGTCCCACGGCCCGATGATCAGAAAATGTTTCGCCCGTGTTTCGGCGGATGCGTTTGCCAGATGATCGCGATAGAAGGTAAGCGCGCCTAATTCGTCGCCATCATACTGGCCAGTGATGGTGAGAATCGGTAGCGTGATTTTTGCGAATTGATCGCGCGTGGGCACCATCGCGTCGTAATAGGCATCGACCATGGGATGACCGATGACGCGCTGAAAATTCGCCGACGGATTACCGATGAAACTATCCAGGGTTTTAAAGGGAATGTATTGCTTGTAAGCTTCGAGAAATCTCGTGCGCCAGAATTTCGAGTCGGCAAATAAATTTTGCTGGCTGGCGCGACCGCTGGTGTCGGTGAACCATTGCATGTCATAGGGGATGCCAACGTTATTGGTGAACGGAAAATCTAATCCCGGATGGGCTGCTGCTGCCGGCACAATCGTGGCGAGGTGAGGAGGCAATTCCTTGGCCGTGGCCCATTGATCGAATCCGGCGTAAGACCCGCCCCACATCGCCACTTTGCCATCACAAAACGGCTGTTTCGCAAACCACTCCACCAAGTCATAGCCATCGCGTGCGTCGTTAGCGAACGGCTCGAAATCGCCACCTGAATTTCCGCGTCCGCGCACATCGACCAGGGCAAAGGCGTAGCCATGTGAAGCGAAGTAGGCGGCGCGGGCATGGTAACTGTCGGAGATGTAAGGCGTGAGGGTGAAAATGACTGGGGTCCGGCCGGCGGTTGCGTTCGCTGATTTGGGAAGATAAACGGTGGCATTCAATTCCACCTTGTCGCGCATGGGAATCTTTACTGCCCAACGCAGATCATAATCAGCGGGAGGGGCCGACGGACTCGGTTATCGAAATTGGAAAGGGAAGACAAGCCGGCGAATGAATCGAGATTTTCAACTTCACGAAGCTGATTTGGAGGAAACGTTTGCGCGATCCTCCGGGCCAGGTGGGCAGCACGTTAATAAAGTCTCAACTGCGGTTACGCTGTGCCATCGGCCGAGCGGCGTGAGCGTGACGGTGCAGGATTCGCGTTCGCAAGCGACGAATCGTCGAATTGCACGAGAGCGATTAGTGGCCGCGATAGAACAGAAGCGTGCGAGAGATCGCGCCGCAAAACGCGCGCTGCACGAAAAAGAGCGGCGAAGAAAATCTCCGCGCCCGGCTAAATTGAAAAAACGAATCCTCGAATCGAAACGAAAACGCAGCGAATTGAAACGGCAGCGGCATAAGAACGAGCCTTGATGAACGAAGAACTAGCAGTCGGGATCATCGGCACGGGATGGCCGGGCCAGCAGCATGCCATTGCGCTGGCAGAAATTCCGGACGTCCAATTGCACTCTTGCGCCGACACCAATTCGGAGCGGCTCCGAAGTTTTGCCGAAACTTACCGCTTGGAAAATTCGTTCGAGGATTATCGGGAATTGTTACGCGATCGCGACCTGGACGCCGCGATAATTTGTTTGCCGAATTTTTTGCATTTCCCGACGTCCCTGGCCGCGCTGGAAGCGGGCAAGCACGTCTTTTGCGAGAAACCCCCGACGATGAACGCCGCGGAAATGAAAGTGTTGCGTGATGAAGCGGAAAAACGCGGATTGATTTATTTTTTTGGGCGCCAGTTTCGATTTACGGCCGCTGTTCGCACCGCCCGGGACATCATCGCCGAAGGACGCCTGGGCAAAATTTATCGCGCCCGCGCCACCTGGATCCGTTCGCGCGGAATTCCCGCGGGGATTGGTTTGTGGTTCACCGACAAAGAACGCTCTGGTGGTGGTGCGCTTATCGACATTGGCGTGCACGCGCTCGATACTGCCTGGTATTTAATGGGCACGCCGCGCCCCGTTTCGATCAGCGCAAAAGTGTTTCGCAATTTCGCGCACTTGGTGGAGGTGCCGGTATTTGATGTCGAAGACGAAGCCCACGCTTTTATTCGTTTCGCGAACGACGCAATCGTGGAATTGGAGACGAGCTGGGCCGCGAATCTGACTGACGATACGCCGGTCGGTCCGGAATGGGTCGACCGCGAATCAAATAATTGTGTACTTTTTGGACCAAAAGGGACGCTGCGATTAAAACCACTGACCTTATTCGAAGATGAAGACGGAAAGCTCGTGACTGTGCCACTGGAACCGCGCTACAGCGAAAGCAGTTTCGAAATGCAACTGCGCAATTTTGCCGATGCCATCCGCGGTCAGGCGCCGGCCATAAACAATGCGGAGCAGGCCTTTGAATTGATGGAGATGATCGATGGAATTTACGCCTCGAGCGAGCTGGGGCGCGAAGTTCCAGTAGCGTAATCA
>QHRJ01000355.1 GCA_003220075.1 Verrucomicrobiota bacterium | reverse complement strand
CTGGATCTCTTTTTTAACTTCAGGGGGCATCAGGCGATTTCACGAATAGTGCGCAAATCATTGTCTTACATCAAGCAAGGACGTCGCGAACTGCCGGCGCGCTAAACTGTTGATCTGTTTCACGATTTCGAAGGCCTTTCGATATTGTCACGCGCCGGACGTGATCGCTTCGTTCGCGCGCGGGATCACGGCCCATTAGCTATCGAGAATTGTCAGCGCTCAGGCCGGAGCCCCTTAATTCTGAATCCGTTTGCCGGATTCGATGTATCCTATGAGCAGCAGCAGAGGCATCATGTGATCCAGGATTTTCGGTTCGCGTTCCGCCAGCTCATCAAGGCGCCAGGCTTCACCATCGCGGCTGTGCTCGTGCTGGCGCTCGGGATTGGCGCGAACACCGCCGTGTTCAGCCTGGTCAATACGCTTTTCTTCGCTCCGCCGGCTTACGCCAAGTCGCATGAAATGATGCAGATTTTTTCCCAGGACAAGAAGGATCCGAAGAAATTCCGCGGTTTTTCTTATCCGACATACCGCGACATCCGCGAGCAGAACACGGTCTTCAGCGACGCCATGGCTTTCAATCTCGCCTTGATCGGTCTCGGCCAGAAAGGCGATACCCGCCGCGCCTTCGCCTCCGTCGTCAGCTCTAACTATTTCTCCGTCCTCGGTGTCCCGCTGGCGCGTGGCCGCGCATTTCTACCGGAAGAGGAAACACGCAACGCGCCGGTCGCGATCGTCAGTTACAATTACTGGCAGAGACATAACCTCGATCCAGGTGTGCTCGGCTCGCAGTTCCTGATCAACGGCCGGCCGTTCACGATCGTTGGAATCACGCCGAAAGGTTTTGCCGGCACGATGCAGATTTTGTCGCCGGAGGTTTGGCTGCCGATGAGCGTTTACGATCAGGTCGCGAACGATTTTGGGTCGACGAACAAGACCACCATGGACGATCGCAACGGGAGGCAGTTGCGCGTCATGGCAAGGCTTAGACCGGGGACGGCTGCGGCCGCGGCCAAACCTGCGCTGGAAGGGCTCGCGGGCAATTTGGAAAAAGCGTATCCAGTCGAGCAAAAGGACCAGACATTCATAGCGGCACCGGCGCCTCGCAATACGGTAGGCACAAGCCCGTCGCCCGATCGCGCGCTGAAATCCATCGCGCCATTGTTGCTCGGGATGGCAGTAGTAGTGCTCCTCGTGGCATGTCTCAACCTCGCGAACATGTTGCTCGCGCGTGGCACAGCGCGTCGGAAGGAAATCGCGATTCGTCTCGCACTCGGCGGCAGCCGCTGGCGCATCGTCCGCCAGCTGCTGAGCGAAGGATTTGTGCTGGCGCTGCTCGGCGGCGTGGGTGGGCTCATTCTTGGACTTTGGTCGTCGGGTCTGCTGGTGGGCTCAATGCGCAAACTAATGCCGCTCGACATTGTGTGGTCGAGCGGACCGAACCTCGCAATCTTGGCGGCGACGTTTGGATTTTGCCTGCTCGGTACGCTCATGTTCGCGCTCGGACCGGCGTTGAAAATCTCGCGCACCGCGCTGGTGACCGATTTGAAGGAGCATGCCGGGGAAGACGTGGTGCGCCGTCGCTGGAAATTTTTACCGCGCCACCCGCTCGTCGTTGTGCAAATCGCCTTCTCGCTCGCGCTGCTTACTGCTGCGGCTTTGTTCGTTCGCGGCGCAAGCAAAGCCGCATCCGTCGATACCGGGTTAAAGCCGGGCGCAAGTTACCTTCTCGAAATCGATGCCAGCCTGGCTGGTTACGAACCGAAACGGGCGCAGGAACTTTATCAGACCTTGAGCGCGAGACTGGCGGCGCTGCCGGGCGCCGAGCACGCGAGCATTTCTGCCGCGGTTCCGTTCGGAATGATTTCGTCAGAAAAGA
>QHRJ01000205.1 GCA_003220075.1 Verrucomicrobiota bacterium | reverse complement strand
ATACAGCCATTGATGAATTCCTGAGGGACAGTCTCTGGTGGGACAATTCAGTTTGAATTCCTTGCCCTCCTGCGAAATCTCAACTTCGTGACCGGAAAAAACTCGGCCGCATACGAAGCAAACGCGATTGTCATCAAGTGAGCGCCATTCATGAAAATGATCGTTAGCACGCAGCACATCTAATCGATCTGTCGGCTGCCGGGGCCAATTCATCTCGTTTCCATGCTTGAACAGAGTCACGTCGCCAGCAATCGGGCCGGATGACGATTACGAGGTCAGGAAAATCCTGACCCGAAAAGTGAATAACTTTCTTCCTCTCTGGCGCTTGGAGCGCGAGCGGGCATCCAATATTTTCGTGATGCGCGTTACGTGACTGGATGAGCAAACAGCAATTGTCGCGCGGTATCCGACACTCCGATCCGTGGATGAAGGATCGAATGGAACGCTATTGCACTCTCCACCCGCGCAGTCCGAGCGCTGTCCGCCGACCACAACTGAGCCGCCGTCGAGGCACGTTCGTCGCCTTGCTTGGACACAGTCTGGAAAATGGAATTGTCGGTATCGGCAACACGGTCGAAAACGCTCTCCGGGCATTTGATTTGCAATATCTGCGCGCATTCGAACCGCAACCGAACGGCGTTGAAATTGTAGGTAGGAGATTTTGAAGCGACCGCTTCTGGTGTCGTAATTTCCACATTCTGTTGAACATCCTGGCGCTCTCTCTCGTCTTAAACTGTTAAAGCCTGCGTCTTTCTGACCGAGGCGTCTGTCCGGCAAGCGCGGATCATACTTACCCCGTAACAGGGATAACCGATTAGTGGTGCGGGAGATTCACTCGGTTGGGTGTAGGCAAATTAGGAAAAGAGAAAGGGAAAAATGAAGAAAGTTATATTAAGCATGGCGTTGGCGTTGGCGGCCCCGTTGGCATGGGCGCAGGTATCGGAAACAACGACCACGACCGAGGGAAGCGGAACCATCACTGAGTTCACTCCCCGCAGGACCATTGTGCTGAAAGAGACAGCGGGTCCAAAACATTACCGCTTTGGGAAAAAGGTCGTTTACGTGACCAGGAGCGGCAAAGAGCTCGATGAAACGACCGTTCGCACCAGAGTGAAAGTCGGGGTGCCAGTGCGTGTTCATTACGCCGGAGAAGGTGACAGCATGCTGGTTGATCGAGTTATCCTCGACGAAGATTAAATCGTAATCTTCTGAGTTTAAACGCGCTTATCCGTTCCGCCGTTGGCTGGTACGGAGGCGCGTTGTTCTTTGTACCACCTATGAGTGTAGCACTTAGCGCGAAAATTCAGCTCGGGAATTCTGCGATCGGCGCCATCCGCTCGATATGAGCACAGAAAATCTTAAGAGCAGCCAGGATCGGGACGGCCAAGATCACGCCGACAATTCCCCACATCCAGCCCCAGAATGTAAGTGAAATCAGGATGATCACCGGGTTTAAAGTGAGGGATCGCCCCATCACCCACGGGGTGATGAAGTTGCCTTCGAGCGCACCGCAAGCGAGATAGACCGTGGGGAAAAGGAGCGCGTAACTAAGGCTATCGAAGCTTAAGACGGCGCCGATGGTCATGCAGACCATACCGGTGAGCGCTCCGAGATAAGGAACAAAATTCAAAACGCCGACCATCACCCCCCACATGATCGGGTTGCGCAGCCCGAGTAGCCCGACCATTGTCCCGACCGCAATGCCGAGGCAGTTGTTGATGATTGTGATGGTCAACAGGTAACGCGACACATGCGACTCGATGTCATGCGCGATCGAGACTACGGTTTTCTTGTCCGAGAGCGTGGGCATTAACTCGATGACCTTGCTCATAAACACTCCGTCATAAACAAGAAGGAAGTAGAGGAGGATGAAGAGCAGAACGGCGCCGGCAATAAATTCAGGAGTGCGCATGTAGAGCATCTCGGTAAGGGGATGCCTCTTCACTTCCACCGCCGTCTTGGTCGGTGAATCCGGAGTTGCGAGTTTTTCGATCTCGCCGCTAGCCTGCGCCACTTGCGTCATCGATTTTTTCAACGGCATCAGCTTGTGCTGGAGTTCCGAGAGTCCGGCGGGAGCTTTTTCCAGCCAGCTGGCGAAGGGCACCATGAGCGACGAGACGCCGTAGCCAATGAGCGCGAGCAGCGCCACAAGAATGACGGCAGCACCAATGATGGAAGGAACCTTTACTCGCGCCAACGCACGTAAGCCCGGTAAGCGCGATCGAACGAACATCGAATGGTTTCCGTAATAATTCGCCGATACTCAGGCGAGCGCGGGAAGTGACCTTCTCCGATTCGCCAGGATCATCGAGAATCGGTGTTTCGTTTTTCAGTTTGGCGGCAGGCGAGTGCAATCTTTCGACAGAACTGTCGGTTTTAAGTTAGTTGAGACGAAAGAGTTCCTTTGTTCCGGCAACTTTGGGCTTTTGATGACCACATTCAGCTTTCCCGACTTCCGATCGAACGGCCCCAATTTCTCCAGCAGCTTCATAGATACTCTCCGGCATTTCGCATCCGGAAAAGAATTTGCGCGTAACGCGCGCACTGAGACAGCAGGTAAGTCGTGCGCTTCCCGAGCAAAAATTTCCGCGTGCCCAGATTGGTCGGGCGAGACTCCGTCGAGCCGCGGGTGAAATGATGTTTTGGATGCGGCTCCACAGAGCGTCGCCCTACCAGCCAACATCTTCGCGGGCACAAATTGGCAAGGCGAGACTCCGTCGAGCTCTCGGTGAGCTAGCTTCGGGCTGCGCGATTTGGTCCATTTGTGGTAACATTCCCGCGAAAAGGAATTGCCGGCAATGAAGCGCCCGACCAGGACAGTAAAACGCAAACTAAATCGCGCTCATCGCAAACCTGGGACATCGGCTAGCGGAATCGCGCGCGAAGTTATTCGGACGGACATGAAGAAAATGAAAGAAGGGTCGCGTGGGCTGCGAAAACTTTCGGCTAACGGAACGGCCAGAAAAAATGGCGCGACCGGGAATTCGGCTAATGCGCCCGTCTTCAAACATCCCGGGACGACACTGGAAGCGGCCATTCAACGTTATGTCGATCTTTTCGATTTTGCACCGATCGGTTATGTCAGTTTCGACCGCGTCGGTCACATCGAGGAGATTAACGTCGCCGCAGCGCGACTTCTCGGCGTCTCGCGCGAGAGACTAATCGGAACGCAGTTTGCGCTGCACGTTACAAAAGAAGACTCCGCACTTTTTTTAAATCATCTCCTCCGCTGCCGCTTATCTGAAAGCCGGATCGAAACAGAACTGCGCCTGAAAAAACGAAATGGCGAAATTATCATCGTCCATTTGGCCAGTTCCCCCATGACTTCGTCAATGCGAGACAGCGTAATGCTTTATCAAACCGCGATTATCGATCTTACCGAGCGGAAGCGGGCAGAAGAAGCGATCCGCCAGTCGGAGAAGCGTTATCACACCTTGTTCGATCTGGTGCCGGTCGCCGTTTACACCTGCGATGCCAAAGGCCTGATTCAAGAGTACAACCAGCACGCCGTGGAATTGTGGGGACGCGAACCGAAAAGGAATGACCCGAGTGAGAAGTTTTGCGGTTCGTTCAAGATTTTTTATCCGGATGGCCGGCCGATGCCGCACCACAAGTGCCCAATGGCGCGGGTCCTTCGCAACGAAAAATTAAAAGTGACTGATTTGGAAATATTAGTCGAGCGATCAACCGGCGCTCAGCAAAACGTTCTCGTTAGTCCTACCGCCTTGAAGAATGGGCAGGGGAAAATAATCGGAGCGATTAATTGTCTGCACGACATCACAGTGCGCAAACGCACGGAAAAAGCATTGCGCGATTCGGAGGAACGCTCGCGCGCGATCATCCACCAAAGCACCGCTGGAATAACAGGTACTGATCTAACGGGGCGCATTATTTTCGCGAACCAAAAATTCTGCTCAATGCTTGGCTACAAAGAGCGGGAGCTCGTCGGTAAAACCATTTTTGAGATCACACATCCCGGTGACATTGCAGAGAGCGGGCGACTTTTTCGCCGAATCGTGAGCAAAGCCGAGCCGTATCAGCTTGAAAAACGTTATCGTCGCAAAGATGGGTCTACGCTATGGGTCAGCGTCAGTGCGTCGCCATTGCGCGACACCGAGGGCAAAACACAATCGGCGGTTGCGATTATTCTCGACATCAGCGACCAAAAAAAAGCTCAGGCCATCCTGGAAGATCGTGCGCGCGGACTGGAGGGAGAAATCCTCGCCATTAGTGACCGCGAACGACGCCGCATCGGTCAGGATTTGCACGATAGCCTGTGCCAGCATCTTACCGCCATCGCTTATATGGCGCGCTCGGTCGCACTCCGGCTTAAAAACCATCGAGTCATTGAAGTGGAGCACATTGAAAAAATCGCGGAACTGATCAATGACGGAGTGACCGAAGCGCGCACCATTGCCCGCGGCTTGCATCCGGTGGAAATGGAACCGCCCGGCTTGGTCACCGCGCTGGCAACGCTGGTCAAGCAGCCGCATTGGCCCGTGCGGTGTCGGCTGGAGGCCGACCAAGAAATTTCCGTTCAGGACTCGACCGTGGCTCTGCATCTCTACCAGATCGCGCGTGAAGCCGTAATCAATGCGAACAAACATGCCGGCGCGCGCGAAATTATTGTACGTATGAGACGTTCGAGCAAAGGAATCGAGCTGAGTGTAGCCGACGATGGGGTGGGAATTTCGACCGATTCCCCCGGGTCAGGGATGGGCTTTCACATCATGCAATATCGCGCCCGTTCCGTCGGGGCGCGCCTGGAGATCAAGCCAATAAAGCCGCATGGGACACGTGTGACTTGTTATGTGCGGAAATGAAATCGACTGCACGCGCCGGGAGACAAGCGAATCGCAAATCGCGCAAAAGCACCGGCCCCGCCGCTGCACCCGCGTCCGAGCCCATCGCCCCGGATTCGTTTTCCAGCGGCGTTGTCGATAGTCCGAAATCGGATTTATCGCAAGCGATTCCAATCCTAATCGTCGATGATCATCCTCTTTTTCGCCACGGCCTTGCTCAGCTGATCAACTCTGATGACGGCTACTCGATCTGTGGCGAGGCGAGCAGTGCGCCCGAAGCGATGGCGCTGGTGCGCAAATTGCGGCCAAAACTGGCGATCGTCGACCTTGGCTTGAAAGGGCCCAGCGGAATCGAGTTAACAAAATCGTTGCGGGTGGAATTTCCAAAGATGCCGATCCTTGTTCTGTCGATGCATGACGAACCGACTTACGCGGTGCGTTCTCTTCGCGCCGGGGCCAACGGCTATGTGACCAAACAGGATGCACTTGGCAGCGTCCTCATTGCCCTGCGCGAAGTACTTGACGGCCGCGTTTATCTCAGCCCATCGATGGCCAGCGAAGTAATTTCCAATGTTGTTCTAACGAAACGAGAACCTGGGGCAGATCCAACGGACGGCTTAACCGATCGCGAACTGGAAGTCCTCGAACGCATCGGTAAAGGCGAAGAAGTGAAAGCCATCGCCAAAACATTGCACCTCAGCCCAAAGACAGTTGAAACGCATCGCAGCCATATCAAAGAAAAGTTAAGACTGGATAATGCGCGGCAGGTTGCGCGTTATGCCGTTCAGTGGGTGAGCGGCCGCGACATCTGACTCCTGTTCCTGCGAACCGGTAAGATTTAGCTGGAAGGGGCGACTTCTCTCCGAGCTCGGCGAGATTACGATTTCTAAAGCAACAAACGAATTTGGTTACTACGACGCCGCTGTCACCTGCTGGATTGTCTCCTGCAATTTCTGCACGTCGATTGGTTTGGTCAGATGCGCGGAAAAACCGGCCCGGCTGCTGCGCTCCAGGTCTTCGTCCATTCCATAACCACTGATCGCTATGCCCTTGGCGTCGCTAATTTTGGCCAGTTCTTGCATCACCTGAAAACCATTGCCATCCGGAAGACCAAGATCGCTAACGAGAAGATCGAGCGGAGTTGTGCGTAATACCTCCAAAGCCTGGCGCACAGTGGAGGCGGTAACGACCTCGTGCCCATTATGCCTTAGCAACTTGCTCATGACCGTCGCCGTATTGTCGTGGTCTTCGACAATTAAAATATTTAATTTCCGCGACGAAACCGCCGCTGGTTTGCGCTGGATGGGGGCGATAACACTCAGAGCAGGAACCGTTTTCAATTCCACCGTAAAAACCGCACCCTGTCCGCTCGCCTTATTAGTGGCCTTGATTTTTCCCTGATGCATTTCCAAGACCGCCTTGCAGATCGCCAGGCCCAGGCCAAGACCTTCGCCGCTTCTGGTTCCCTGCTCAAAAGCGGTAAACAATTTCGGCATCAGCTCCGCGCCGATTCCGCAGCCGCTGTCGCTAATTTCAAAAATCACACGGTCCGGCGCTGCATCGTATGAACGGACCGCGACCTCACCATTTTCAGGCGTGAATTTGTAAGCGTTTTTCAACAGGTTCCAAAAAACCTGCTCCATGCGCGTAGGATCGGCCATGATCTGATGGTTGCTGGCCATCAGATCAACCGAGAGCCGCAAATTTTTTGCGAATAACTGGCTACGGACAATTTCCAGAGCGTGATTCAGCAACGCATCCGCACGACACGGCTGAAGATTCATCTGAAGTTTGCCGCGAGCGATCCGTGTGAGATCAAGCAGATCGTCGATCAATCGCGCTTCCATTTCGATATTGCGGCAAATCATCTTCAAACCCTGCTGCAATTCAGGATCGACATTCTTGTCTTCCGATGCCGAGCAAGCCCACATCAGGACTGGGTTTAACGGTGTCCGCAACTCGTGGCTGAGCGCGGCTAAAAAGCGGTCTTTTGCCTGGCTGGCCATCACGGCCGCTTCTTTCTGCCGGCGAAGCTCTTCTTCCGTCCGCTCGCGCTCGAGATAGAGGCCAACTTGAATTCCCAACGCACCGGCAAGTCGCAGAAGGTCGTCGTCCGGCGGCACCACCTCGTCGCTGTAGAGCTCAATTACGCCATTGATTCCGGTCGAACCCATTAACGGAAAAACAAACGCGGCCTGCAATCCACTCATCCGCGCGAACAGCGCCCGCGGGAAGTTGGTCTCCGCCTCGAGATTAGGTAACCAGGTGGGCACACGTGAAACGAGAACGCGTCCCGGCAATCCCTCGCCGCTGGAGAACACGCGACGCCTGGTTTCGGATTCGAATTCGTCGATATCGCGCTCGGGTGATCTCCAGGTCGAATGGCAAACAAGCTTTCCATTTTTATCCAGGACCCAGAGCGCGGCAAAGAGCCAGCGCCCGCTCCGTGCAATGGTGCTGAGAATTTTCGGGCCGAGTTCGATTAGCGGGGCCTGACCAGAGATTAGAGTGGCGATGGCGTATTGCGCGGCTCGACGTGCCTCACTTCGCACGCGCTCGCTGATATCGCGCACATAGGCGGTAAAGACCGTTTTCTCGTTCACCTGATACGGGGTAATGGCCAGCTCGACCTCCAGTCTGGAACCGTCCGAGCGCAGAGCAGGCATTTCGATACGCCTGCCCAGTAATGAGCCGTCGCCAGTGGTGCGGTATTGGGCCATCCCGGCACGATGTCTGGCCCGCAATTCCCTAGGGATAATCAAGTCCGCCATTTCCTTGCCCAACGCTTGCGCGCGCGAATAACCAAACAAACGCTCGGCCGCGATGTTCCATTCCTGCACACGACCGTCATCGCCAATGACAATGATGGAATCGAGGGCCGCATCGAGGATCGACTGGCTGTTTTGTTCGCTGCCGGCGAGCTCTTTCGCTTTCTCAGCAGCGAACTGTTGCGCCGTTTCTACCAGCAGGTCGCTAAAAAACTGGTGAATGACAGTCTCGGTGTTGGCTCGCGCTGAGGCATCGAATTCAGGTAGTTCGCGGGCAAAGGCGTCCAAGCAATCAACAGAGACTATCTGCCAGATGTGTCCCAGTCCGCGAACGATCTTGTCGAGGCTGTAACCTGGTTCCCAGCGATGCTGCGGCTGCATATCCGCCAAGCACTTTTTTTTATTTCGACGCCCTTTCCCGGCCTTTTCGAGGCGTTTGCCCAAGTCCTGGCAAAGAGTCGGCAGATAATTGGCCAACTGTTGGTGAGTGGTGGCGCCTGAGAGCGCCAGCTCAGGCTGCCCTTCGGTCGTTGTATTCCATCGATCGGCAATCCATTCCGCACGATCGGAGATAAAACGGCCAAATTCCGATAATGGATTCACGGTGGGACAGGAGGTTCGCTATTCGATCTAAGATTCGTCGAGCAGTTACCATGCTATTTTCCCAGCAAAACGCGGAATCTCCGGCACGAGGCCGCCACGAATCAGCTTGATTGAATTCACCCCCGCCGCCTGTTTACGCGCGCGGTGCCGTTTTCGCACTAAAGACTTGCGAAGTACTTCGTAATCAACGACTGCGCGTTTTCCCCCAACGCACCCACTGCCGCTTTGCTCTGCAGCAACTTTAACAACAACAATCGTGCTTCCTTTCTCTCTCCCTCGGAAATGCTGGTCTGCTCGATCGCGAGGATGATCTGCTCAAACGCATCCTTTAATGTCTGCACCTCTTCCCCTGGCATCTTTATCTCTGGTGGGACGCCAACCACGGCCCTCCGGCTTTCATCGAAAGTGATTCGAATTGGCGACGCTGCGCCGCTGCTCAGAACGTGAATTCCAAATTCGTTCATCCGGGCAAAGCCTCCCAGCAAACCCATCCCGCTTTTATCTTCGATCGGCTTCCAATCGATTAGACCGTACTCGGCCAGTTGAGCGAGTGCCTGAAGCCAGTCGCGATTGTTTATTCCTTCAGGCGCCGGCACGGCCCTCTCAGCCGCGCCGAAAGGAAGAAAGCCTTCGCCGCGTCGTTCATACAAAAGTTGCAACACGCGTCCTCTCACCACGGAATCTTTCATACGGATGAATATGGTTCGCAGCCCGAAGTTGAACAACTGATCTTCGAACGCCCCCGGCGTAACCACTTGTTGAACGCTTAATCGTTTCAGATTTATTGGAACTCAGCCATGCTGCGCATCGGTCACACGACTTTGGAAAATAGTTGTATTTTGGGAAAAATGAACGACCATGCTCGTCTATTGGATTGAATCTGTTTGTTCTTTGCGTGGTAGATCGTCAGGTGAGTTTGTCTCATTGGTGATTTGAAACCCGATTCCCGGGAACAGCTCTGTAGCTCTCAAGTTTGCTCCAAAAATCACAATGAAACTGTACGTAGGTAATCTCTCTTTTGAGACCACTGAAAACGATCTTCA
>QHRJ01000204.1 GCA_003220075.1 Verrucomicrobiota bacterium | reverse complement strand
CAGTTTGGATCCAGGCACAGTCCCGACCAAATCACACGGGCCTGGCCCCGGTGGCGGTGGACAGCAACAGCAGCAGGAACTTTCACCCGCTGAGCGCGGCAAAAAAGTTTTTATGGCGAATTGCGCGGTCTGCCATCAAGCGAGCGGACAGGGATCGCAAAGTCAGGGATATCCGCCACTTGCCGGTTCTGAAATTACCAACGGCGGCTCCCGTCGCGCCGCTATGGTCGTGATGAAGGGTTTGCAAGGTCCGGTCACGGTGAAGGGACAAAAATACGGTAGCGCCGTCATGCAACCGTGGGAGAGCCTGGGTGACCAAAAGGTTGCCGACGTCCTCACCTATGAGCGACAGGAGTGGGGAAACCACGGCGGCCCGGTTACGAAGGAACAGATCGCCGCTTTCCGCAAGGAACTCGCCAGCCATCCCGGGTCGTTCACCGAAGCCGATCTCGAACCTGTTCCCGCTGACGCAAATCTCCCGGGCGGCGAGGGCGGCGCTGCTCCTCCTAAGCCAGGAGAACAAGCCAAACCTGGCGCGCCGCCGCAAGGATCAGCGCCGCCAGCCACGCCAGGCGCTCAACCGCCCAAGCCCTGATTGTCATCCCGACCAGAGCGAAGCGAAGTGGAGGGATCCCGCCATGCAACCCTTAAGCTTAGGCTACGAGGTCCCTCCCGCCTTCGCATAAAGCTACGGCGCGGCAGGCGACTTTCGCTCGGGATGACTAGGATTAAAAAATGAAAAACTACTGGCTCGTGAAATCGGAACCGGATGCCTATTCCTGGGATGATCTTGTTGCCGAGGGCAAGACCAGTTGGACCGGTGTCCGTAATTTTACCGCGCGAAACAATCTCCGCAGCATGCATGTGGGCGATGAAGTTCTTTTTTATCACAGCGTCACCGACAAGGCGGTCGTCGGCATTGCTAAAGTCGTCCGCGCCGCTTATCCCGATCCCTCCGCGAAAGAAGGCGATTGGAGTGCGGTCGATCTCGCGCCGATCAAACCGCTGCCTAACCCCGTTACCCTGGACCAGATCAAAGCGAAGCGAACGTTGAAAAACATTTCCCTGGTCCGCCAAACTCGCCTTTCTGTCCACGCTCTCACCGCCGCCGAGTTTCGCGAAATCGTGCGGCTCGCATAGCGCGCAAAAGACCGTCATCCCGAGCACAGTCGAGGGATCCCGAGGCGCTACCTTAAAGCTTTCATGGCGGGATCCCTCGACTTGCGCTCGGGATGACGGCTAGTCGAGCGCCACCGCCAATACCTCCGCCATATGTTTTGGCCGCGTCTCAGACAATTCAGAAATCTGATGCCGGCAACTCGTTCCCGAAGCGATCACTGTAACATTCGGCCCTTCCGCGCGAATTTTTTGCAACATCGGCGCCGCCACCTGCAGCTACAGTTTACGCTTCGCTTCCATCATCCCAAATGCTCCGGCCATTCCGCAGCACCCGGTCTCGAGCATCTTCGCTTTTCGCCCGGGAAGTTTCTCGACCAGCCGGGCCATGAACGCCGGATCCAAGATTGATTTCGCGTGGCAATGCGCATGAATGGCAACGGACTCATCGCGCTCCTGAAATCGTGCCCTCTCCGGTTCGCGTTCCAGAATGTCGTTCACAAATTTTTCGAAAAGAAAACTTCGTTGCGCAACTGAGTCGGCGCCTGTGATTTTCAGCTCGCGATAATCCTCCGCGAACATCGAGTAACATGATGGCTCGAGAAAGAGGATCGGAGTGTTGGTCCGAGCCGGACTGGCATTTGTCTGAGCCGGACTGGCATTTTGAAATGATAAGAGAAGGTTGATGTTGTGCTCGCCGAACTTCGCGGCGAGATCGAGGTTCCCCTGACTAAATGCCGGGCGGCCGCAGCACTTGCGTCCTCGAGCTAACAAGACGTGGACACCAAGCGCTTCCAGGACTTTCACCGCCGCGACCCCGATGTGCGGCTCATTGTAGCGAACAAAAGTGTCGTCCCAGAGAACCACGTCATCCCGAGCCCCGAATGCCTTCGGGGTCGAGGGATCCCGGTGCGAAACCTCTAAGGTAACTTCCGTGGGATCCCTCGACGTCCCTCGGGATGATCGGCGGGCGAACCATCGATCAAACCTCTCGCTCGCATATTTCGGCAACGATCGTTTAGCGGAGAGCCCGATCGTCTTTTCCATCAACACCCGCAAAGGGCTAAATTTCAGCGCCGCGTTTGCCATTCGCGGAAATGCACAACCGATTTCGCCCAATAGATCGGGCCGGCTCAGAATTCGTTCGCGCAAACCAAGTCCATGTTTTCGAATCGTGGCGTAAAGCAATTCCGCCTTTAGCAACGCCAGATTCACGTTCGACGGGCATTCCGGCGTGCAACCTTTGCACGACAGACAGTTGCTCAGCGCCGCATCCAATTCTTCCGACTCCAGCGGATCGTTGCCATTCTCGCGCCACTGCAAGATTTTCCGGATGACGTTGGCGCGACCGCGGGTGGACATGATTTCTTCGCCGGTCGCGAGGAAAGTGGGACACATCGTGGGCGCGTCCTTCCGGCAACCGCCGCAGCCATTGCATTGCTCGAGATTGCCGATGAAAGACTGATCTTTGAAAGCGAAGGCGAGCCGGGGCGTGAATTGCAGTTCGATCGGTCGCGTAAAATTTTCACGCAAGCTCGAATCGATCCGGAAATTGCCGGTGCCGAAGATCTTTCCCGGATTCATCCGGTCGCGCGGGTCGAAAATGCGTTTGATCTCCCGCATCGCTCCAAGCAATTCGTCGCCCAATTGTTCGTGCATGTATTCGGTGCGGGCGATGCCGACACCATGCTCGGCCGACAGCGAACCTTTGAACTGTTTCACCAGCGCCGAGGTTTGGTTCGCGACCTGGCGAAATTTTTTCAAATCTTCGGCGCTATGAAGATCGAGCACAGGCCGGACATGCAGAAGCCCGCTCGCGGCATGACCATAGTAGGACGCTTCAAGTCCGAGTGGCCGCATGATCCCTTCCAACCCGCGCACGTATTCAGGTAATTGGGCCGGCCGTACCGCCGCGTCTTCGATGAACGCGACCGGTTTCTTCGCGCCGACGCACCCGGTCAGCAACGACAGGCCAGCTTTGCGAACCGACCAAACCAGATCCATTTCTCGCGTGCTCGTTAAAATCTTCGAGCGCAACCCAAGCCGCCGGGCCTGCAAAATCGCCAGACGCTCCGCCACGTTCGCGTCATAGAATTCAACGATTAGAACCGCGGCGCACGGGTTCGCATCCAACTCCATCAAATCGCGCGCTGCTTGAAAATGAAGTTGGCCCCTTGTCTGATCGAGCAATGGCCGATCAATATGCTCGATTGCGGCTGGTTTCAGATCGAGCAGCGCAACCGTTGCCTGCATCGCCTCATCGACGCTCGCGAAAAAAATCAGGCCCAGGCCTTTCTCCCGTGGCAGCGGAGAAATTTTCAGCTCAGCCGAAAAAATTGCTGCCAATGTTCCTTCGCTACCGGCGAGAATTTCATTGAGATTTTGTGGCGCGCGAAGGAAACGCGTGAGCCCGTATCCCGGCCAGCGCTTGATCAATCCCGGCGGCCATCGCTCCGCCATTTCCGACGTTTGCTGGCGGAGCAGTTGCTCAATTTGGGCACGTTCCGCTTCCAGCGAGCCCTGTTGCGCGCCGATTTTTTCGGTTCGTCCATCTGCGAGGACAATCTCGGTTGCCAGCACATGGTCGGCCGTTGTTCCGTAAAACGGTGCACGCGCGCCGGAGGAATTATTGGCGATCATTCCGCCGATGGTCGCGCGCGAACTCGTCGCTACATCCGGCCCAAAACAGAAGCCGTGCGGTTTCAGAAAGGTGTTCAGTTGATCCAGCACCACGCCGGCGCCCGCGCGAACGCTGGGTTTTTTCAGATTGAGCTCAGAAATTCCGCGATTATGCCGCGAGAAATCAACGATCAATCCCTCGCCGATTGCGTTGCCGACCAAGCTGGTGCCGGCCCCGCGCGGCGTGATGGAAAGTCCGGCGTCTATTCCCGCGCAAATGACAGCGCTCGCTTCCCTGGCCGAACGCGGAAAAGCGACTGCTTGGGGCTCGATCTGATAAATGGACGCGTCTGTCGCGAATAGGATGCGGGTCAAGCGATCCGCGCGCACGCCGCAACCGCTTTGTTGCAATTTGTGCAGAGCCGCATCCGTCACGTTGCAATATCGCGCGTTCGATTGCAGTCGTCATCCCGAGCGAAAGCCGAGGGATCTCGCGGCGTCACCCTGAAGATTCCGCGTCGGTTAACGGAGGGACTCGCCGCGGCGAGTCCCGGACGTGCGGAAGCGCATCCCTCCGCAATCCGCATTTAGCACTTTGAAAACGTGCTTTGTCTTTCAATATTTAATGCGGTAAATTTTTCTTCAGCATGGACGCTACTACCCATCCGCACGGAACGCCTGAAACCCATCATCATGACGAACACGGACACGAACACCACGAATTAGGATTTTGGCGGAAGTATGTTTTCTCCACCGATCATAAGGTGATCGGCATCCAATATGGCATCAGCGGCCTGCTCTTTTTGTTCTTCGGCTTTTGCCTGATGATGATGATGCGCTGGCAACTGGCTTACCCGGGCCAGCCGCTGCCCCTGATTGGAAAAGCCCTCGGCCATATATTTGGCCCGGGCTCAATGCCGGATGGCAAGATGACGCCGGAGTTTTACAATTCGCTCGGCGCCATGCACGGCACGATCATGATCTTTGCCGGCGTCGTTCCGCTCGCCTTCGCCGCCTTTGGAAATTTTGTCGTCCCGCTACAGATCGGCGCGCCCGACATGACGTTCCCGAAAGTGAACGCCGCCAGTTATTGGGCGTTTGTCGTCGGCGGCATCATTATGCTGGTGAGTTTCTTTGTGCCCGGCGGTGCCGCTAAAGGTGGTTGGACTTCCTATACGCCACTCGGAGTCATCGCCGATACCGGGCCGAATTTTAATCCATTTTTTAATGGGCAAACGCTCTGGCTCCTCGGTTTTATTTTTCTGATTACGTCGTCACTGCTGGGCGCAATCAATTTCATCACCACCATCATCCAATTGCGCGCCCCCGGGCTGACCTGGATGCGTCTTCCATTTTTCGTCTGGGCTCAATTTGTCACTGCTTTCCTGTTGTTGCTCGCGTTCCCGCCGTTGGAAGCGGCCGTGGTCATGCAGATCATGGATCGTCTTGCCTCGACCAGCTTCTTCATGCCGACCGGGCTGGTGGTGAACGGAGCGCCATTGCAGGTCAGCGGCGGCGGCAGCCCGCTGTTGTGGCAACATTTGTTTTGGTTTCTCGGTCACCCGGAAGTCTATGTCTTGATTTTGCCGGGCATGGGAATCGTGGCCGAAATCATTGCCAATAATTCGCGCAAACCACTCTGGGGTTACAAGTCCCTCGTCTTCGCCGCGCTTGTTCTCGGTTTTCTTTCCTTCGTTGTCTGGGCCCATCACATGTGGCTCACCGGCATGGGGTCCGCGGTGAGCGCCTTTTTCCAAACCACGACGCTGATTATTTCCATTCCTTCCGTCATCATCCTGAGCGCATTTTTCATTTCGCTTTGGGGCGGCTCGATTCGATTTACCGTACCGATGCTTTTCGCCACCGCCTTTCTCCCGATGTTCGGCATTGGCGGACTTACCGGGATTCCGCTGGCCTTTAATTCCGCCGATCTCTATTTGCACGACACTTACTACGTCATCGCGCATTTCCATTATATCGTCGCGCCGGGCACCATCTTCGCCCTCTTTGCCGGCATCTATTATTGGTTCCCGAAAGCAACTGGCCGAATGATGAACGACTTCTGGGGCAAGGTGCATTTCTGGCCTTCGCTGATTTGCATGAACGTGATTTTCCTGCCGATGTTCTTGCAGGGAATGCTTGGGATGCATCGGCGTTGGTACGATGGCGGGCAAGGCTGGAACGTTTCCGGCGAGCACATCTGGGGATTAAGTGGATTCCAATGGAACACGCCCATCTCGATTGCGGCCTGGGTCATGGGCCTGGCGCAAATCCCGTTCATCATTAATTTTTTCCACAGCATCTGGAAGGGGCGGAAGGTCGAGAACGACAATCCCTGGGATGCGACCACCCTGGAATGGACGGCTCCGTCACCGCCCGGGCACGGCAATTTCATTAAGGCGCCAGTGGCTTATCGCGGCCCTTACGAATACAGCCTGCCGCGCCGAGGAAAAGATTACACCATGCAGAACGAGCCGATCGAAGCGAGCGAATTGATCACAGCGCATCCCACGCGCGAACCGGTTCTGCGCGCATAAAGAGATGGAAATTCCCTACACCGTAAGCGCGCGCCGCGACACCGGCCTTTGGAACGCCAAGGTTGGGATTTGGTTGTTTCTCGCTTCGGAGGTAATGCTCTTCGGCGGCTTATTTTCAGCCTACATTTTTTTGCGACTTGATGCTGCGCCGGGCGATTGGCCCCACGGTTTGCTGAACGTCCCTGTCGGGACCGGGAATACCGCGATCCTGATCGCGTCGTCGGTCACGGTGGTGCTGGCCTGGGCAGCGTTGAAGATGCGTGACTTGACCAAGTACAGGATCTACATGGCCATCACCATTCTTTGCGGAGTGGCCTTTTTGGTGGTCAAGCTCGCTTACGAGTGGCCGCAGAAATTCGATCACTTCGGCGCATTCATT
>QHRJ01000203.1 GCA_003220075.1 Verrucomicrobiota bacterium | reverse complement strand
CGCGGAAACGGTTCCACCATTGCCTGGTTCAAGGATCCGGCAGGGAACATTCTCTCCGTCATCGAACAAACCGGAATACCGTGACGCGAGCAGACGCGTTCGTTGAAAGGATTGCAAATGAGAAAAATAATCGCAGCGCTGCAAGTGTCGGTGGATGGCTTCATCGAGGGACCGAACGGTGAGCTGGATTGGGCGATGGCAGAAGACGAAGAGACTTGGCGAGATGTCTTTGAAATGCTCGAGTCGGTGGACACATGCATTCTCGGTCGCGTGATGTATCCCGAGTACGAACAATACTGGCTGGCGGTCCTGGCCAATCCTGGCGGTCCGCCTTTGAGCGAGAAGCCCGCGACGAAAAATGAAATCGCCTATGCGCGGTGGGCCGATAAGACACCGCATGTCGTCGTCTCCAAAACATTGGACAAGGTCGCGTGGAAGGCGACGCGGATCGCTCGCGACGTGGAAGAAATCCGGAAACTGAAGCAGCAGCCCGGCAAGGATATGCACGTTGTCGGCGGCGCCACACTCGTTTCGAGTCTGATGAATGCGGGTTTGATCGACGAAGTCCGGTTGATGGTCAATCCGATCATTCTGGGCGGAGGCAAGGCGCTGTTCAAAGATGTGAAGGAGAGAAAATCGATGAAGCTTGTGCAGACGAAGCCATTGAAATCGGGCAAGGTCAGCCTCACCTACAGCACGCAACGTTAACCAAACAGGGAAAGGAAATCGTGAGCCCGCGGTTGCCACCGCAGTCCAAAAAAGTGCGACAAAAGTTGTCCTAAATCGGCGGGCTCGTTCGTCGTGTTATTGAAAGGAACTAACCAAAACAAATTATGAGCACACAAACAAAGACCAAACCCAAGAATCAAAAGAACAACGGGGCATCGGCGAGCATCGTCTGGTTCGAAATCCCCGCCGACAACGTCGATCGAGCGCGGACCTTCTATGGCAAATTATTCGGCTGGAAAATCGAGAGGTTCCCGGGACCAAGGCCCTATTGGCACATCGATACCGGCGGCGCCGATGCCACGCCCGATGGCGGAATGATGGAGCGGCAGCGTCCAGAGCATAGCGTCACGAATTACGTGGGTGTGCCCTCGGTAGACGAGGCGGCGGCCAAGGTCGAAAAACTCGGCGGTAGAATTTGCATGCCGAAAACAGCCGTGCCGCAGATGGGTTATTTCATCATCTGCAACGACACTGAGAACAACACCTTTGCGCTCTGGGAAACTAACGAGAGCGCGAAATAGCTTACTCACTTGTAGAAACGATTAAATCGTTGAAGCGTTAAGACGTTAAAAGGAAACAATCATTATGAGTACAACAACGAAATCCGATTACCTCCTCCTTTTCCGCGGCAATGTCTGGGACAGAGGGCTCTCGCCCGCACAACTTCAGAAGGTGGTGTCGGACTGGATGGCCTGGTTCGAACGACTGAAGGAAGAGGGAAAGTGTCTCGGCGGCCACCCTTTGGAAGAAGAAGGCAAAGTCGTTTCGGGCAAACAGGGGCGCACGATTGCCGACGGTCCATTCGCGGAATCGAAGGAAGCAATCGGCGGGTACTTCTATCTCCAAGTCGCGGATGAGAACGAGGCGATCGAAATCGCCAAACAATGTCCTGGTCTTGAATATGGCGCCGTCGTTGAGGTCCGCCCGGTCGCTGATATCTGTTCGATAAAGCAACGTACGGAGGAATATTCCCCCGGACAACTGGCCGAGGCCACGGCTTGAATAGAAATCGGCCCTCACCTTAATCCTCTCCCCGAGGGAGACGAAAAGGCAGCGCCTGGAGAGCGATGCGCACTGAATCAGCATAACGATTAAGAAATCAGAATATGACAACGAAAATCACGCAAAAAATTACGCCATCCTTATGGTTCGAGGCCGGCCTGCGGGATCGATCATGACCGTTGAATTCGAGCTCGAGGGACAGGAGTTCGTGGTGCTCAACGGCGGTCCGATGTTCAAATTCACCGAAGCCATCTCATTTGTCGTGAACTGCGAGACACAAGAAGAGGTCGATTATTTTTGGTCAAAACTCTCCGCCGGTGGAGAAGAAAGCCGATGCGGCTGGCTCAAAGACAAGTTCGGTTTGTCGTGGCAGGTCGTTCCCGCTGTGTTGATCGAGATGCTGGCAGACAAGGATGCCGCGAAGGCGAAGCGCGTCATGCACGCGATGCTGCAAATGGACAAGATCGACATCCCAACGCTGAAGAAGGCATACGAGCAGAAATAGGTACGTGATTCGTTAACCGTTGAATCGTTACATCGGAAATCATAACTCCCAGGCAAACATTATGAGCGAGATTTCGGGTAACGCTTCATTGCCCACTGAAGACGTTTCTCGGCTGGCGGACCATCTTTTTCGTCACGAGGCGGGAAAGTTGATCTCGGTTCTAACTGGAATCTTCGGGATCAATCGATTGCAGTTGGCCGAAGATGTAGTTCAGGAATCTCTCATTCGGGCGCTGCGAACGTGGCCTTACGCGGGGATTCCAAAAAATCCGGCTGCGTGGCTCACCCAAACTGCGAAAAACCTCGCCCTCGATCGGATCCGGCGGGAAAACCTTTTCCACGACAAGGAACCGCAGATCATCGCGTTCATGGAGCAATGGCCGTCCGATTCCGCGACCGGCGAATCGCCGATGTTCGAAAGCGAAATCAGGGACAACCGATTGCGATTAATGTTTGCCTGTTGCCATCCGGCACTGTCGCCGGAGGACCAAACTGTGCTCGCCCTCAAGATCCTCTGCGCATTCAGCCCTGCCGAAATCGCGAAAGCATTTCTAACGACCGAAGCGGCTATTGCCAAGCGATTGACGCGGGCCAAACAAAAGATCCGCGATGAGCACATTCCATTCGAGATACCGGCTGGCGAAGAATTGTCGCGGCGCCTGGATGGTGTCTTGCAAACGCTCTACCTTCTTTTCAACGAAGGCTACAAGGCGTCGAGCGGCGATCATCTGATCAGAGAAGAACTTTGCCAGGAAGCGATTCGTTTGGGGTCTTTGCTGGCGGAACATCCTGCTGGAAATCAACCGCGCACTCACGCCCTGGTCGCGTTGGTGTTGCTCAACGCTGCGCGCTTGCCTGCGCGAACAGATTCTGAGGGAAACATACTTCGGCTCAAGGAGCAGGATCGTTCGGTTTGGAATCGGGTGTTGATCGCCCGCGGCATGCAACATTTGAGCATGTCCGCCGCCGGGGACGAGTTGAGTGCATATCATCTTCAAGCCGGGATCGCGGCCTGTCATTGCGCAGCGAGCGATTATGAATCAACCGATTGGCCGCAGATTCTTTCGCTCTACGACCGGTTGCTGGAGCTCGATGATTCGCCCGTCATTGCCCTGAATCGCGCCGTTGCCGTGGCAAATGTTCACGGGCCGCAAGCTGGCATCGAAGCGGTCGATACGATTGAAAAGGGAAGCCAGCTAAATTCGTATTACCTGCTCTATGCGGTGCTGGGCGAATTCGAGAAACAGCTGAACAACTTTCCGGCCGCGATCGATAATTTTCGCAAAGCGCTTGAGCTTACCGAGCTGACCTCAGAACAATTATTTCTTTCGAAGCGTCTGCGGGATTCCGAAGACCGCAATCTGCGAATCGTCGCCTGAAAATCCCTTTCAGGAAATCTCTTTGTCGCAGTTTTTTTGGACTGCGCCGGCAAAGCGAAGCGACGACGACGCTCTTCCCACGTCGGTGTGATCTTCGAGAGCACCAAGTGATTCGCGATGCCCGCGAAGGTCAGGAAAAGCGGTGTGGCGCTCCGCTTCCCACCGCACTCCAAAAGATTTATGGCCTCATGCGAAAACGCGGGGGTGGCGCCACTGTTATTCATGTGATGACTGGTGACAGCGAGAGTATTTTGGCTGGTACGTCGACAAACACATTTTGGACTGTGGCGGCAAGCGCAGCGCGACGCCGCTTTGCTCGAGAGGATTGAGAAATTCAGGTTTGATCGATGAGGCCTAGTCAATACCGTGAATTGCGTAATTTTGGGCGGAGGCAAGCCCCGTTGAAGGTGGTGCAGACGAAGCCATTGGATTTGCAATAGGTCCGTAAACTGCCGACTGGGTAGGAAACGGGTCGAAAGAGCGGTAGATTCGGGGTCTCGGTTTTTGCGCCGTTCCTCATCGATTACGGAGAATTGTAGGGCGGCGATCTTCGCCGCCGTTTGTTTTTATTGGCGGCCAAGAATGGCCGCCCTACAATTTTTGCCTCGCGAGCGTGGTACCGGGTTCCGACAACTGGTTCCTCGGAGCGCACGATTTTGTTTGAACATTTTTCTTGCTTTGGAAACTAAATATACTAGAGTAGTTTCCAGAGTGAGCCGACCAATGAATCCTTTCCTTTCCCCAATCGAAAAACCCAGCGGGCTCATGATGAAGCTGGCCTACTACTTGACCCGTAAGCAATTCGGCAAAGTCCTGACCCCGCTAAAAGTGCATTCCGCGCGATTGCCGGCCGCGTTCGGCCTTTTTTACGCAAAGATCGGCAAGCTCGACAAAAAGCTGACCGTGCCGCCGGAGACTGTCCTGCTAATCCGCCAACAGGTGGCACGCCTCAACATCTGCCTTTTCTGCATCGACATCGGCCGCGCCTTTGCGATCAAAGCAATGACGAACGAAGCGAAATTCGACGCCCTCGACCAATACCGCACCAACACGCTTTTTACCGAGGCAGAACGCGCTGCGCTGGACTACGTAACGGAGCTGACCAAGAACAAAAAGGTTAGCGCCGACACTTTTGCTCGCATGGCCCGCCATTATTCCGAGCGGGAGATCTGCGAGATCGTCTGGTTAGTTGCGAGCGAGCATCTTTACAACATGACCAACCTCGGTCTGAACATCCACTCGGATATGCTTTGTGACATTAGCAAGAAGAGGAAAGCAGCATGAAATCAGGAGAAGAACTTCAGCAGGAATTAAGGCAAAGAATCCTCGGCTTATCGGATGTAACGGAGCGTCCGAACGCGGGAATCCACGAAGATGCCTTTTTTGTTCAAGGAAAGATGTTCATGCACATCCATGGTCATGGCCATTGCGACATCCGATTAGCGAAAGCCGATCAGGAGCGAATTCTGGCCGAGGGCAAAGCGCGTCCGCATCGTTGGGCGCCTGAACAAGGTTACGTCACCTTTATGGCGCGCGATGAAAAGGATCTGGCGCCGGCAATGGAGCTTATTCGGATGTCACACGATCATTTTGCCGGCGACGGACGCTCATGAAAAAATCAATACTTTTCCTCTCCATTATCTGCGCATCCGGGCTGACAATCGTCAGCATCTATAACACGGTCGTTGATGCAAAAAGCTGGGGCTCTGACATTCCCGCCTCATTCAAGCGGCGAGAGATTACTTTCAGCATGTTGATCCAAGGCGTTTTTACGAGGTCGCCGGTCCAGTTAATCTCGTTTTGATTGTGCTGACGTTAATCCTGTTCTGGAAGGATTCCGCCTCGCTACGCTTTTACTTTGCGGCGTCATTCGCATGCTATGCCGCGATACTCATCCTGACACTCGCTTACTTCGTTCCACGCAATCTTATCCTTTTTACCTGGTCAATTTCGGATCACCTCGAACAAATCCGAACAGCTTCCGCCCCGTGGAGTGCCATGAACTGGCTTCGCGCGTTGCTCGGATTGGCTGGTGTTCTTTTTTCATTCAAAGGACTCGACGCCTATTACGACACGCGCAGGAAAAAAACATGAAGCAGGCAGGCAAAGCGCGGCGCCGACAGACCGACGCCAGTCGGCAACTGATCATTGAGGCGGCGCGGGCGCACTTTTTCAGCCACGGCTTCCGCAGTGTGACCATGGATGACCTGGCGGATGAGTTAGGCATCAGCAAGAAAACGCTTTACGCCCATTTCCCGAGCAAGATCGCGCTGCTCGAAGCGGTGCTGGCCGATAAGTTCGCTGGCGTAGAAGCGAAGTTAAAGGAAGTTACGCGCGCCTACCCGCGCGATTTCTCGACCGCACTGCATGAACTGCTTAGCAACACGCAGCGCGAGCTGGACGAGATCAAACCTCCGTTCGTCCGCGATATGCGACAGAAAGCGCCGCATGTCTTCAAGATGGTCGAGCGCCGCCGAGCGGAACTGATAGAGCGCCACTTCGGAAAGCTTTTCGTTGAAGGTCAACGCGCAGGAATGGTTCGCAAAGATATTCCAGCCAAACTCATGATCGAGATTCTGCTCACGATGGTTCAGGGAATTATGAATCCACCGAAGATGCAGGAGCTCGGGATGACACCGAAGGAAGGCTTCACTGGAATCATCAAGGTGGTTCTTGAAGGAGCGATTACCCGGAAAGGGCAAAAATTATGAATGACTCTCGTTTCGTTCAGACCTTGTCCACCGCGGTCTGTCTCTCGTTAGCTCTTTTCTTCGTGAGTAGTTGCAGCAATACGCCCCAAGACCGTTTCCAAGGCTATGTCGAAGGCGAATTTGTTTATGTCGCGTCGCCGCTCGCCGGCCAGTTGGAATCTTTACAGGTACGACGGGGCGATCGGGTCAAGGCCGGCGATCCTCTCTTTGCTTTGGATGAAACAGCGGAGAAAGCGGTGCTCGATCAGGCGCGGGCGGCGTTGGTCCTTTCCGAAGCTGAGTTCGCGCGACAGGAAAAACTTTTCCGCATGGGTCCAGCGGCCGCACAGGATTACGATCGCGCGCGTTCCGCGCGCGACCAGGACCGGCAGCGCGTCGCTCAAGCAGAGTGGAATTTCAACCAGAAACGACAGGCGGCGCCACAGGCCAGTTTGGTTTATGACACGCTTTTTCGGCAAGGCGAATGGGTGGCGGCGGGAAAACCGGTGGTCGTGCTCTTGCCGCCGCAAAACATCAAAGTGCGCGCGTTCGTCCCTGAAACGCAGGTTGGTTCGATCCACTACGGCGATACGACTCGGGTGACCGTTGATGGCATGCCAGATCCTTTCATCGGCAAGGTAAGTTACATCTCGTCGCACGCGGAATACACGCCGCCGGTCATCTACAGCCGGGAAAGCCGCGCGAAACTCGTGTTCATGATTGAATCGGTCTTCGATCCGCAGATCTCGGCCAATCTGCATCCCGGCCAACCGGTCGATGTCGAATTTAGATCCAAATGAAAAACGGCGAATCGGTCATCGAGGTGCGCGGAATGACTAAGCGTTTCGGCGAGCTCACCGCGGTCGATCATGTTGATTTAACGGTACGAGCGGGGGAAATCTACGGGTTCCTCGGCCCGAACGGCAGCGGCAAGACGACGTTTTTGCGCATGCTTTGCGGATTGCTTCGGGCTGACGACGGAACCGGCCAAGTTTTAGGTCACGACGTGATTGCCGAAAGCGAGGCAATTAAGCGGGAAGTCGGTTACATGACGCAGCGGTTCAGTTTTTGGGAGGATTTGAGCATTGAAGAAAATCTCGATTTTGTCGCGCGCATGTATGACGTGAAGAATCGCCGGCAAACTGTTCGTGAAAGTATCGAGCAACTCGGGCTGGCGGAAGGCAAAGACCAACTTGCCGGCGAGCTCTCGGGTGGATGGAAACAGCGTCTCGCGCTTGCCGCTTGTCTCATTCATCGCCCGAAATTGCTGTTGCTGGACGAGCCGACAGCAGGTGTCGATCCAAAAGCGCGACGCGATTTTTGGGAACAAATTCATCAACTCGCCGCCCAAGCGCTAACGTTCCTCATCACCACCCATTACATGGATGAAGCCGAGCGATGCCAGCGGCTAGCTTATATTTCCAAAGGCAA
Source organism: Verrucomicrobiota bacterium (assembly GCA_003220075.1). GTDB lineage: Bacteria > Verrucomicrobiota > Verrucomicrobiia > Chthoniobacterales > UBA10450 > AV69. The sequence goes on along the minus strand of QHRJ01000203.1, from coordinate 1,155 downwards.
ACTGCTCGCCGCCGGGACCGTGGATGAAGTGATTTCGCGCGTCGGCCTAACGACTTGGTCGGTCCGGGGATCGGACCTCGCGCAATTGGCCGAACAGCTGCGTAAAATTCCCGGAGTGCAGCAAGCGGTTGCCTTTGGCAATTCTTTGCACGTGAGCAGTAACGACGCCGCTGCGCTCGAACGCGCCATCGCGCCGTTCCGTCATGAGCCATACGATTGGCGGCAAATCCCGTCCGGTTTGGAGGACGCTTTCATCAGTTTGATGGAACACGACAAATCCGCAGCATGAAAGCATCTCACAGATTTTCGTTCCAGCGGCTGCGCGGCATCATTGCAAAAGAATTTACGCAAATGCGGCGAGACCGTCTCACCTTCGCCATGATGCTTGGCATTCCACTGATTCAGCTAACTCTGTTCGGCTACGCGATTAATTCCGATCCGCGGCATTTGCCCGCCGCCGTGCTTCTGGCCGACCAGGGCCCACAAGGACGAACCCTGCTCTACGCGATGAAGAACAGCACTTACTTCGACTTCGTCCGGCAGGTGAAAACCGAAGCCGAAGGACACGATTTGCTCGCGCGCGGTCAGGTCCAGTTTGTGATCAATATTCCGGAAAATTTCAGCCGCGATCTTCTGCGCGGCGATCGGCCGGCGCTCCTGGTCGAAGCCGACGCCACCGATCCGGCTGCTACCGGAATTGCCCTGGGCTCGTTAGGGCCGCTCTTTGATACAGCTTTGCAAAACGATTTGAAGGGAGCGCTGGGATCCCTCAGTGCCACCAACGGTCCAATCGATCTTCGCGTCCACTCGCTCTACAACCCGGAAGTTGTCACCCAATACAACATCGTGCCCGGCCTCATGGGCGTGATTTTAACCATGACAATGGTCATGATCACAGGTCTGGCTATTACTCGCGAACGCGAACGCGGCACGATGGAAAATCTTCTTTCGATGCCGACACGGCCGAGTGAGGTACTCATCGGCAAAATTGTGCCCTATATTTTCGTCGGCTACATCCAGGTATCGGTCATTCTGATCGCGGCCTACTTTCTTTTTCATGTGCCGATGCAGGGCAGCATTCTTCTTTTGCTGGTAGTCGCACTCGTGTTCATCGTCGCAAACCTGGCGATGGGAATCACCTTCTCCACCATCGCG
>QHRJ01000248.1 GCA_003220075.1 Verrucomicrobiota bacterium | reverse complement strand
CTCCTGCAGCGTCGTCCACTGCTGCCCGTCATGACGAACAAATTGCCGTTCGTCTTCGCAAATCGGACATCGTGGCGGCGGCTCCGCAGTTTGGCTAAACTGCGCCCCGCATTGCACGCAGATAAAGTTTTCCATCCGTCGTCCAACTTACTTCCTCGACCTTCGCGACGAACAGGACAAAGGCCGACTATATCAGAGGCGAGAGAACTCCTTGACGTTGTAGCGGCGCTCGCCGCGGCGAGCGCCGGAACTAAACAAATCCGAGGAAGTTGCCTTTAAGCTTCCGCAACGGGATCCCTCGACTTTCGCTCGGGATGACGACGCGATGATGCCTACTTCTCGCGCTTTCGAATTGAACCGGCACCGGTAATTTCGCGTGACCGAAAGCTCAGCCGTTTTAGTTTGCAACGATTCCGCGCGCAGATCGCTTGCGCCAGTCATGTTGGCGACCAATTCATCCACTGCGCCATCCAACACCACGTTGGATGCACCCCTTGTCTCAAGATAGAATTTCGGACCGCTAAGCTGAAGCGCATTTAATCGTGATGCGCCACTAAAGCTTGCACCTTCTAGCGCAGTGCTGGTCAGCTCTAATTTGATCGAATGCGTCGGCCGGACCGAGCGCGTGGTTCGCACGTGCAGGACCTTGTCTCTAACCTCCATCTCGACGTACTGCATCAGATTTTCGTCGACTGTGATTGAGGCGGAAGGCGCACCGCTGTGCCATTCGACCCGGAAAGCGCCGCCGGTCTCGATGTTGATAAAGGGATCGACATTCCGCTGTTCGCTAATCAGGTGGCCGTTGCCGCGAATGCCAGCGATGTCGCATCCGGCGAGAGCGAAAAGAAAGCCGACGGCAAAGATATTCTTCTTCATAGAAAGACTTTAGAAGTTGGATGCAGGCAGCGGCCGGTCTGGATTCAAAAATCGAGCGCCGAGCGCGAGTGCGGCGGAGCAGGAGTTATGGCTAGCTCCACCGTCTCGGTAACTTCGTCATCGACATAAAACTCGACCCGATATTTTCCTGTAGCCCAGCCATCGGGTGGCCGGGAGAGCGTGAATTTGCCGAATGCGCTGCCTACGGGCGCAACGGCGGTTGCTTCGTCCACTTTGAAGTCAATTGGCGCGACGCCGGTGTCTTGCGCAATCCAAACCGCGCGAATCCTGGCGTTTTTTCGCAGGCCATGACCACGCCAACGCGCCACGATTTGCAGCGCATCGGCTGAAATGACATGGAGTGGATCGCCATTGCTGCTGGTGGAAACGGAAGCTTCCAGTTTCTTCGCGGGTTCGGCCTGGCGTAGCGCGGGAAGTTTAACCAGCTCGATCGTGTTCCGGTTGAGAAGATCGCCGCTGGGCGACCGCTGCGTAACCGTTTCCTTGATCGAGCCGACACCGCCGACAAACCAAAGGTCCGCTACGGTAAAGAAGCCGTCGTTTTTTTCTCCGCGAAAATGGAGTGCGCGGAATTTCCCCGCCGGCACTTCGATCTCGCCTTCACCAACAATCTTGAGCGGCAGATTGAGATCGAGTCCGGCAACGGGGCCGCGATATTTCCATTCGGCGCCGAAGTTTAGATCCGCCGGCAAGATTGTGATTGGTGGATCGAACGCTTCGGTGCTTCCGCCTTCGCTGCGCTGAGCGGTTGCCAAAACGGCCTTGCCCTCATTCGTCAAAAACTCTGTCGAATGGGCAATGCCGTTGATCGCAGTTTCGATCCGCAAAGTATTTTGTTCGTCCGCATTTCTGGGAGCAAAGACCTGGCGCGTCAATGTTTCCGGCTCGGTCTCGCCCTCGCGGGTCAAGGCGTACTGCCAGGTGGTTCCATCTGCGGTTGGTATTGGCCATTCCGCTTGTGTGACGGATGCGCCGATCACGACCCCCAATAGAATGGCACAGAACCGCGACACCGAACACGCTAGCCGTGCCCTGTGGTAATGGTCAATGCTGAAACGTTAAGACGTTGAAACGTTAAATAGTTAAAACGTTAAATCGAAAGAGGATTAAAATTTTGGTTGCAACGGTTTAACAAGTCACCGTTTCTTGCGGTGCCCGACCATTTCGGCAGTGCGGCTGCGTTGGTCAAGTCTCGTTAGCTGGCGGGACTGCCCGGGCGTAAGCAATGGCGCGTGCGGAATGGTGCAAAGGTATTCCGCGATAAACCAAATGCTGCGCTCGGAAGTCATCCAATGACGATCATCGAAGCGCGAGAGATCGACCGGCTGCGAGTAACGACGCAGGGTGCGTTCGCCGCGAAGATTGAAGTAGATGTTGAAGTAACTCATGGCCAGCTCGCGCAAGGTGCGATAGACCGGCTCGCGATAACGGCAGCCACTGAAATTGGATTTGGCCACTGCACCCCAGCAACCGCGAACCTTGAAAATCGCGAGGACGTGATCGGTATCATTCACTGCTTCCAGGTCCCAGAGCAACGGCGGAAATCCCAAAACACGTAACGCCGCGGCGCCGAAGATGGCTCCTTCAAGGCAATGCGCCGTTTTTTCCTGCAAAACTTTTCGCGGCGACCAGGAGGTATCAGCCAGATGATAAGGAAGGCTGTCGAGAAAACGTTGCACTCCCGCCGGCGTCTTCAGGGCCCGAAGTTTTCGCAACTCAACCCGGCTAAAACCGTTTATACCTGACCGTGATCTCATGGGCGTGACCTATATCTAACGGAAACAAGAGGCAAAAAAGCGTAAGGCAGCGAATAAGGCCAGTCGCACTGGTCGCAGCGATCAATTCGAGTGATGTTTTGTTCCATGGCGAAGAAGCGGGTTTGGTTGGGCACGCATTGGGAAATGCTGGGGCTCACCGCCGTGTTGTTCGTCATCGTGGCGGTGTTTGTCGATCTTAAGCCGGTAGTGGACGAAAACTTCTTCTTTTCAACCAGTGATCCCGGAGTCCAGCAATCGAAAAAGGTCGAGCAACGATTTCCATCGCAGCCGCAACTCATCCTGGCGGTGTCATCCCAGGATATTTCAACCCCGCGGTACCTTGGTCGAATCCAACGTCTCACCCAACAAATCCAAACAGTCGATGAAGTGAGCACGGTCAAAAGCTTGACCGCTGGACCGAAGGGTTTTCAGAACGCGTTGGAAGGCCAATTTTGGAGGCGGCTCTTGATTGCGAAAGATCGCAAGTCGAGCAACGTGATCGTCTTTCTCGAGAACAAGGATCCTGAGAAACCGATCAAGCGGATCGAGCAGATCATTCACGAACTCGATGAAAAGGATTTTCGAATTCATATCGCTGGTCCGCCCTACGTGGTAGAGATGATTCGGCGCAGCCTGGCGCATGATTTCTGGTATTTCAGCCTCACTGCGGTGGTTCTCTTTGGTCTGACCATGGCCGCGATGTTCCGATCGGTTCGGGTCTTTCTGGGGATGCTCGCCACCTGCGCTAGCGCGGTGTTGTTGACCTTGCTACTGCAATCAATCTTCGGCAGAAAGATCGGCATCCTTACGGTCAACCTCGGCACGATCGTCTTTGTCGTGGCCTTATCGCATCTCGTTTACATGACGTTCAACTGGCAGACCCTGGCCGACTGCGGGCACCGCCTGGGGAAGGAATCGCCGAACCTCGCGGCCGATGCCCGCCGCATGACCTTTCCGCCGTCGTTTTGGTCGATGGTCTGCGCCTCGTTAGGTTTCGGGAGCTTATTAATTGTCCAGGCCAAACCGTTGCGCGAACTGGGATTCGGTGGCGTGCTCGGAACGGTGGTAGCATTCATTTGCGCGTATGTGATGTACCCGCCCTTTCTGCGCTGGGCCGTGCCGCGGAAAAGCAAATTGGTGGAGCAGGAACCTCCGCGTGCATTTTGGTCGCGGCGTTTTGTCTTATTGTCGTTAGGCGTCATTCTGATTAGTGCCGCCCTGGGCTTGGGCCTGACCAGAGTAAACACCGACCCGAGTCTGCTTGATTACTTCAAGCCGCACTCGGAATTGCGCGATGGACTGGAATACGTGGACGACAGCGGCGGCGCCAACCCGCTCACCATCGTCGTTTCCGCAGCAGATGGCAGCCTGTTAAATACCGACGCCGCTTATGAGAAATTGTGGCGGCTGCATGGCGCGCTCGAAAACTACAAAGACGTCGGCACCGCGATTTCCCTTCCGCGATGTTCCTGCTTCGAATGGTCGAAACGAATCGCGATAAATATCGTCTCCAGGTCATCGATGATCTGCGCGCGATTTGTCGGAAGTATGGATTTAAACCGGAACTGGTCGGCGGCATTTACTCCTTACAAGGCCGGTTGGCGCAGCTTGTCGCCTCCAGTCTCGTGACCGGCCTGTTCTGGCTCAATCTTTTGTTTGTTGTGATCGCGTGGATTGTCGCCCGCTCGGTGCGCGGGGCGTTAGCGATGATCGTGAGTTTGACTCTCGTGCCGCTCTGTATGCTGGGCGGGATCGGCTGGCTGCGCGTGCCGATGGATGTCATCTCCGCGCCGGCTACCAATGTCTGCATCGGGATCGCGATCGACTCGATGATCCATCTTGTTTTCGGGGTTCGCCGGGGGCAACGCGATGGAGAGAAAGGCTGGGCGGCCTGGGTGGCCGCACGCAAGGAACAATGGCGTGGCATTGTCTATTCCGACGTGATCATCGCCGCCGGTTTTGCCATATTCGTGTTGTCTGATTTTCCACCGACGCAGCGCTTTGGTCTGGTGGTACTCGCGGGCTGTATTATCGACATCCTGGCTAACCTTTTCGTCTTGCCGCTGCTCGGCGGCGCCCAGTGGAAAAAGAAATAGGTGCGGCGGTGGGAAATTTGGATTGCAACCGCCAGTCCGGCTCGGACCGTTCGCGGGAGGACTAGCGTGGATTTTGATCTTCAGCCTATCTTGAAAGGAGAACTCATCGAGCTGCGTCCGCTCCGGCCCCAGGATTTCGATGCGCTTTTTTCCGCCGCCAGCGACCCAAAGATTTGGGAACAGCATCCGGAAAGCGACCGTTACCAGCGCGACGTCTTTCAGAGATTTTTCGATGGTGCGCTCGAATCCAAAGGCGCATTCGCGATCATCGAGCGCAAGTCCGGTCGAATCATTGGAAGCTCGAGATACTGCAATCTGGATCTAACGAAACGTGAAGTAGAAGTCGGCTGGACGTTTTTGGAACGCGAATTCTGGGGCGGAACCTACAATCGCGAACTGAAACAACTCATGCTCGATCACGCGTTTCGATTTGTCGATCGCGTCGTCTTTGTCGTCGGCGAACAGAACTTCCGATCGCAGAAGGCGCTTGCGAAACTTGGCGCCAGCTTCTTGAAGAAGACCCACCTTCAAGCCGACGACGGGACAATGAAAACGAACCTCGTCTTTGCGATGGCCGCTGATCACTTCCCCGTGATTAAGCAGAGCGCGCAGCCCTGACCATAGAGAATGCGCCCTCGGTGTTCCATGTTTGCTGTTGTAACGCGGCGTCTACACGGTACGGCTCGGTAATGGTGTGGGAAAACGCCCAACGCCCAATCATCCAGCTTGCGAAGCTTTTCGCGAGGCGGGCCTAATTCAGATCGTCAAGCCTGCAGGACGATGTTCAGCGTTCCGCGTTCGGCGATTCCTGCCGTGTTAACCCGGAGCGCGGCTGCAGGGACGGGAATTGTTAAAAGCAAACGATTACGAGCATGAGCACGATTCCCGTGACACGCGGAGCCTACGGGGCTCGAACCCGCAACCTCTGCCGTGACAGGGCAGCGCTCTAACCAATTGAGCTAAGGCTCCTCCGAAGTTGGCCACGATAGGTTCGGAGCGCGCGCGCTTCAACCGGATTTGGAATAAGTCAAGCCGCGAAGAAGAAAATTCCTCACCTTCATCCTGGTTCCGCAGAGCGTCGCCCTGCCAGTGAAATTTAGCGGGGGCGCATTAGCAGGGCGAGACTCCGTCGAAATCCCGCAGTTTGCTCAATTTCTGCGTTTGAGCTTTGGAGTTTACTTGGGATTTGGGTTCGCTCGGGATGACGGCACCGACCTTGCGGTCTGTTTGGCGCTTTGGGATTTCGGGCGGAAGCTAACGGTTAGGCTTGTTTCCAGCCGTTGCCGTCCCTTGCCATCGCGTACTCCGGCGTGAGCTCGGTCTCTTCCGGTTCTTCCTCAACTTCCGCCACAGCTTTCTCGTGATGCTCTTTGGCGAGGAGCATGTAGAGCGATGGAACGATGAAGAGCGTGAAGATTGTTCCAATGGTCATCCCGCCGACCAGCACCAGACCAATGGAATTTCGGGCGGCTGCGCCCGGGCCGCTCACCAGCGTCAGCGGAAAGTGACCGCAGACGGTGGCGATGCTGGTCATGAGAACTGGCCGCAACCGCGTGCGCGATGCCTCGGCGATGGCGGCGAGTTTCTCCCGCCCCTGCCGCTGCAATTCGTTAGCGAACTGCACGATCAGAATGCCGTTTCGTGAAATCAGTCCGACCAGAGTGACCAAACCAACCTGTGAATAGATGTTGAGCGTGGTGGTCCATTTGTCCGTGAAGAATGCCATGTTCGGGTTCGGCATTTTCAGGAAGGTGAAGATCAACGCCCCGAACAGGGCGAGCGGGACCGAACCGAGTAGAATGATAAATGGATCGCGGAAGCTGTTGAACTGCGCGGCCAACACCAGAAAGATGAGCACAATGGCGAGCGCAAACGCTGGGAGAAATTTGTTTCCCTCCGTGCGAAGCTGGCGCGATTCGCCAGTGTAATCAATCATATAACCTTTTGGCATCATCTTTGCGCTTTCGTCCTCAAGAAATTTGAGCGCTGCGTCGAGGCCGCCAGTCGGGACACCCATGATCTTCACAGCGTTGAGCTGCTGCATTCGATTGAGCGAACGCGGCACGGTGCGGTTCTGGATTGTCGCGACCGTGCTGAGGGGCACGAGCTGATTGTTAGGCCCGGTCACATACATGTCAGCAAGCTGATCCGCGTTCAACCGATCGATCCGCTGCACCTGCGGGATCACTTTGTAGCTGCGGCCGGAAATGTTGAACCAGTTGACGAAATTGCCGCCGACCATGGCGGAAAGATCGGCGCCGATTTGCTTCATATCGAGGCCGAGCGAGGCGACCTTGTCGTGATCGATCGCAATCTGAGATTCGGGCTGGTCGATCTTGGTGTCGATCGGAGGCGGAAATCTGAAAACGCCAGCCTTCATCGCGCGCATTTTCAATCCCTCCGCCAGCTCAAGAATTCGCTCCGGCTCTGCCGTGGAACAAATGTAAAACTCGACCGGCATAAATCCGCCGCCCGGCAGCGCGGGCGGCATGAGCGGAAACATTTCGATTCCCGGGATCTGCATCAGTCCCATCATCACCGGACCGACAAACGCTTTGGTCGGTTTCGTGCGAACGCCCCACGGCTTCAACACCATTCCAGCGAAGCTGCCTTCGTCCGGCGACGTGATCTGGAACGAGAAATTGGTTTCGGGAAAACCGTGGAAGACTTTGCCGGCCGCATCCGCGAACGGTTGGAGCTGATCAAGGGTCGCATTGGCCGGCGAATCGACGAAGCCAAAGATCACGCCCTGATCTTCTGTCGGCGCCAACTCGTGCGTGGACATTTTGAACATCGGAATCGTGAGCAGCGCAAGACCCACCCAGACGACGTAAACCGCTGGTCGCACTTTCAAGGTGCGATCGAGCAGTCGGCCATAAGCATCGCGGAACCGATCGAAATTCCGATTGATTAGTCCGCTAAATCCTTTTTCGGCGTCGCCACGGTGAAGCAGCTTCGAGCAAATCATCGGCGAGAGCGTCAACGCGACGATGCCGGAAATGAACACCGCGCCCGCGAGGGTTAAGGCAAATTCGCGAAAGAGCGAGCCGGTCAGTCCGCCTTGCAAACCGATTGGGGTATAAACGGCCGCCAGCGTGATCGTCATGGCGATGATCGGCGTGATCAATTCGCGCGCGCCCAGTAGCGCGGCATCCATGCCCCGCATTCCTTCACGCAAATGCCGTTCGACGTTTTCGACCACCACGATCGCATCATCCACCACCAATCCGACTGACAGCACAATGGCGAGCAGCGTTAGCAGATTGAGCGTGAACCCGAAGACCTGCATGAGAAAGACGGCGCCGATAAGCGAGACCGGGATGGCCACGATGGGCGCGAGCACCGATCGCCAAGAGCCGAGGAACAAAAAGATCACCAGCATCACGATCGCCAGCGTCTCGATCAAGGTCTTGAAGACCTCGTGCATCGCGTCGTTGATGTAGGCGGTGGCGTCGTAGGCCACACTCGCCTCCATTCCGGTCGGGAGTTCGTGTTTGATCTGCTCCAGCTCGACGCGAGCGCGCTTGATCACATCAACGGAGTTTGCGTTCGGCAATACTCTGATGCCCATGAACACGGCGCGCTGCTGCGAGTAGCGCACTTCCGTATCGTAGTCTTCGGCGCCGAGCACGACGTCGGCGATGTCACTTAGACGCACCAGCTTTCCATTCTCCTGACGAATGACGAGCTGTTTGAAATCATCCGCGGTGTGCAGATCGGTGTTGGCCGTCAGATTAACCTTCACCAGCGAGCCCTTGGTCTGACCGACAGCCGCGAGGTAATTGTTCGCAGCTAACGCCTGCCGAACTTGCGCCGGACTAACATTCAGCGCTGCCATTCGGTCTGGCTTGAGCCAGATGCGCATGGCAAATGTGCGTCCGCCAAGAATGTCCGCTGCCTGCACTCCGGGGATCGCGGAAAGACGTGGCTGGACGATTCGGACGAGATAATCTGTGACCTGGTTAGGCTCCAAAATATTGGAGGTGAAACTGAGATAGGCTGAGGCGTACTGCGAATCTGCCTGCTCGATTTTAATAGTGGGAACTTCTGCCTCGACCGGGAGAAAGTTACGGACTGATTCGACTTGTGCGCTGATTTGGGACAGCGCCTTGTTCCCATCGTAATTCAATCGCAGCCGCGCCGTGATGGTTGAGGCGCCTTGCTGGCTGGTAGATTGCAAGTAGTCGATGCCGTCCGCTGCCGCGATCGCGCGCTCCAGGACAGAAGTGATGAATCCACGCACCAAATCCGCGCTCGCTCCGACATAAACTGTATGGACGGTAATAGACGCGTTTTCGCTGCGCGGGTACTGCCGCACGTTAAGCGTCTTGATTGCCTGCAGTCCGGCAATGACGATGACAAAGCTGACCACCATGGCCAGCACCGGTCGCCGCACAAAAATGTCGGTGAATGATTTCATCACGAAAAATGGAAGGGGCGTTTGTGCCGCGACCTAACAATCGGGACACTAAGGTCCCTCCCATGTTGATAAAGCGTCTCCATCACGTCTGCGCCGGCACCGGCGAAAGCTCCGGCTTGGGCGCGAGCTCGTTGTTGATCACCACCGGCATTCCGTTTCGCAATTTGAAAACGCCGGAGCTGACCACCGTCTCGCCCGCATTTAATCCCTGGGTAACCGTCACAAAATCACCGCGCGTTTCGCCGGTGCGGATAAATTGCTGCCGGATCACTTGCGATTCCTTGCCGCTCTTTTCGTCCTTTTTCTTTTCAATGACAAAAACTGAATCGCCGTAGGGCGCATAGGAAATCGCCGTCGCCGGAATCGCCAGGACGGGCTCTTTCCGCGGCAGGACCACGTCCACCTTTGCGAACATTCCCGGCCGCAACATGTGGTCGGAGTTCGGAAATGTTGCCTGCAACGTCACGTTGCGTGTCGCCACGTCCACCGCTGAATTAATTGCGGTCAAAGTTCCGCGAAAAACGCGTCCCGGAAATGCATCCGTGCGCATGTTCACCTCCAAACCGGTGGTCAATTCGGCCAGTCGCTGCTGCGGCAACGCAAAATCGACATACACCGGGTCGAGCGATTGCAATGGCACGATCTGATCTCCCGCTTTCACCATTTGTGTCGAGCTCTGCTTTCGAGATAACTTTGCGAGCAGCCAGATCCCGCGCACGCTCCAGATCGGCTTTGGCCAATTCGGTATCGGCATCAGCCGAACGCAATTGCGCTTCTTCCGCCGAAGTATCAAACCGCACCAGCAAGGCGCCTTTCTTCACCACCGCGCCCGATTCGAACCCAACATCCGCCACTGTGCCCGGCAACTCGCTGCTGATCGTCGCACCTTGGACCGCGGAAACAGAGCCGATGGCGGAAAGCAACGGCGGCCAATTCTCCTGTTTCACCTCTACGCTCGTCACGGTTGTGGGTGGCATTCCACCCGCGCCGCCGCCCGACGCCATCTTGAATTGAATCGCCTTAATGTCAGCAAGCACTGAGAAGAGGCAAAGCACCGCAAACACCGTTCCCACTACGTACAACCTCAACCCAAAGAACAAAAGAAGGGCAAGCAGCGCGAAGAGTACTGCGGCGACGCTGGCGATTATAATGAAAACCATCATGATGTTTTATTGGATGTTTTAACGGTCATCTCAGGCATAACTCAGTTCAGTCTGACCACTAAACAACAGCCGCCAAAGTCTTCGCGTCACTTCCAGTTGGCGCGTGCGCCTTTCTGCTGCTGTCATCTCCTGTGGTTGCAAAACGTCTCGCATCAACATTCCGCGGGCGACTGCGAAAATTAATTCCGACAATTCGTTAGGCGTGAGGCCGCCCGCGGCATTTTTTCCTTCTGGCGAACGTGCAATTAAATCGGTCACGCCGTCCATCGAGGTTTGCAAAACGTCTCGCACCAGATTCGCCACCTGTGGATTGCGCGAGGCTTCGGCGTAAAGATCGACCACGAAGGCCGACAGCACTTTCGGCGAATTTTCGCAGCAATGCGCGGTGAACAAAATTTCGAGCGACTCTAGCAAGGTGGGGGCCTGCCGGGCGCGTTCCAGCACTTCCTGGATTTCGTTTTTGTGGCGGTCGGCCATGGCCGAAATCACCGCTTCTTTGTTCGCGAAATAGCGATAAATCAAGCCAACGCTAATGCCCGCCTCCGCGCTAATGTCGTGCATGCTGGTCTGGTGAAAGCCGCGTTTGGCGAAGCAAACCAAGGCTGCATCGAGGATTTGGGTTTTGCGATCAAGACTGACTTCTAGCTGGGGCTGGGACATGAGGCTAAAAGATGAATGAACGTTCATTCATTGTCAAATCGATTCCCAATTCCAGGGAGCGCAGGCTGCCAGCCTGCCGTTCGCGGCAGCTTGCCGCGAACCTGCCTTGCAAACACAACTCATACGCAAACGTGCATTCGGCAAGCTGCCGAATGCTACAGGCTAGCAGCCTGTGCTCCCCAGAAACAAACCGGCTCCGCATTGAGCGTTGGACGTTGAGCGTTGGGCGTTGGACGTTTTCGCGATGAAGTCGCAACAAACCATTCGATTAATCGAGCCAAGCCAGCTCCTTCGCGACTTCTCGCCAACCCGTCGCTACTTCATCGGCGTCTCCGGCGGCCGCGATTCAATCGCTCTCCTGAACCTTCTAATCGATCTTGGCTACAAGAATCTCGTCGTCTGCCATTTGAACCATCAATTGCGCGGCGCATCCTCGCGCGGCGACGCCCGATTTGTCGAAAGAATCGCGCGTAATCTTAAGCTCGACTGCGAGATTGGGTCGACTGATGTCGGCGCTCTGGCCAAGCAATCGAAGTTGTCAATTGAGACGGCGGCGCGTTTCGCGCGGCTGACATTTTTCATCGAGGTCGCTCGCCGTAGGCGCTGCCCCAGAATTTTTCTCGCCCATAATGCCGATGATCTGGTGGAAACCGCGCTGCTGAACCTTTTTCGCGGCGCCGGTCCGGGAGGCATGGCGGCGATGCGCAAAATCTCCACCCATCGCATTGGAAAAACGCAGCTAACGATCCTTAGACCATTGCTCGGAGTATGGCGGAGCGAGATCAATTCTTACATCAGCCAGCGCCATCTGGAATTTCGCGAGGACGCAACCAATGCCGTGTTGCACTCGTCGCGAAACAAAATCCGTCATCGCATTCTTCCCGACATCGAAAAACAATTCGGTCGTGATGTACGCAAGACGATCTGGCGGGCCGCGCAGATCTGGAGCGAAGAAGAAGCCTTGCTCGATTCGCTCGTCTCATTGGAAACAATTTTGGCAGCGAATCTCGCGGTCGCGGCGTTGCGAAAAATGCCGGTCGCGTTGCAACGTCGAGCAATCCTTCGCTGGCTGCGCGCACGAAAAGTTGCCAATGTCAGTTTCGATATCGTGGAAAATGTTCGCTCGCTCGTCGAGCCCGGTACAAAGATTGCAAAAGTAAATCTTCCCCGCGATCAGCACGCCCGCCGGAGGGCGGGGAAGATCTTTGTGGAGTAATGGAGTAACGGAGTGGTGGAGTAATGGAACATAGACTTTCAGTCTGTGCGCCCAGCGGGCATTCTGCCCGCTGCCGGGATTGGAGGAAAATTTCAGCGGAGCGGCACTCCGCTGGGCGCACAGGCCACAGGCCTATGTTCCGACGTGCCTGAAGTTTTGTGGAGTGGTGGAGTAATGAGTAGCGGAGGGGCGAAACAAATGCGTTACTCCATCACTCCACTACTCCATTGCTCCAATGGCATCCGCGGTTCGTGTCCGTTTCGCCCCATCGCCCACTGGCTATCTCCACATCGGCGGAGCGCGTACCGCACTTTTCAACTGGCTCTTTGCCCGACATCACGGCGGCACACTTGTTTTGCGAGTCGAAGATACCGATCGTGCCCGCAATACAGAAGCAGCGGCCGCCGCAATCTACGAAGGTCTGCAATGGCTCGAATTGAATTGGGATGAAGGCCCGCACGTTGGTGGCGATTTCGGACCCTATTTCCAAAGTCAGCGCAACGAAATCTACGAGCGCTATCTTAAAAAATTGCAGGACGCCGGCCATATCTTCGAAGACCAGGGTGCACTGCGATTTCGTTCACCGCGCGAACACGTGATTGTCGATGATTTGGTTGCCGGCAAAATCGATTTCGATCTTTCGAACGAACAGACCCACCCCGACATGACCATTCGCCGCCCCGATGGTTCGTGGATCTTTCATTTCGTCAACGTAATCGACGATCTCGAGATGAAGATTTCGCATGTCATTCGCGGCGAAGATCATCTATCCAACACACCGAAACACATCGAGCTTTTTCGCGCTCTTGGCGTCGAACCGCCGCATTATGCGCACATCCCCCTTATCCTTAATCGGGACGGCTCGAAGATGAGCAAGCGCGATCAGGGTGCGAGCGTAGACTATTATATTAAGCGAGGCTTTTTGCCGGAAGCGGTCCGTAATTACCTTTGCCTTCTCGGTTGGTCGCCGAAAGACAACCGGGAAAAAATTCCGATCGAAGAAATAATTCCGCTCTTCGATCTGAATAAAGTCGTGCGCGGTCACGCTACATTTGATCCGGACAAATTGCACTGGCTCAATGGCGAATACGCGCGCGAGTTGCCGGATAAAAGGTTTCAGCAACTGGCCAGGAATGCTTTGCGCGCAAGCGGTGTGAAGCTGGAAAATTTTTCCGACGAGTATATTCGGGCTGCGCTCGGCACCTGCAAAGGAAAGATAAATACCTTCGATGAACTAGTGGCTTACTGCGGTTTCTATTTCACGGACGACATCATTTACAGCCCGGAAGGGGTCGCCAAAAATCTTACGGCCGAGAGCAAGCCACGATTGCAAGCCGTCCATGAAGCGTTTGCCAGAATCGAAAATTTTTCGGCAGACGAAATTGAAGCTGTCATGAAAGCGACCGCGAAAGAGCTTGGTGTCAAGGTGGGCGCGATTGTGCATCCGACCCGTTTCGCCGTAACCGGAAGCAACGCCGGCCCAAGTCTCTATCATTTGCTCGAAGTTCTTGGAAAAGAAAAGGTTCTCGCACGAATCGATCGCGCGCTAGCAATCTTCTAGCTCCGTTATCCCGAGCCGCGCTTGGCGGCGAGGGACCTCCCCTTAACTCTTGGAATTAAACAAGGTAGCTTGTGTGGCCATATGATTGATGGAGGGCCGAGCTCTGCGAGAGCGGTAGGTGGCATCGCAGGAGCTCCGCCCTCCAAGAATTGTGAGCGCTACGATCTCTTCGATTCCTTCGCCCAGGTATCCTTCAACGTGACCGTGCGATTCCACACTTGTTTCGACGCGGTGGAATCAGCATCGAGCGTGAAGTAGCCAAGGCGCTCGAACTGATAACGCTTCTCCGGCGTCGCCTCGGCCAGCGCTGGTTCGCACTTCGCGGTCACAACTTTAAGAGAATAGGGATTGATGAACGATTTAAAATCGCCCGACGCGTCCGGCTCGGCGGCAGTGAAAAGCCGGTCATAAAGTCGAACCTCGGCGTCATGGGCATGAGCCGCGCTTACCCAATGGATGGTACCCTTTACTTTGCGATTAGAGGTTGCGCCACCCGATTTACTCTCGAGGTCGACCGTGCAACGAAGCTCGGTCACATTGCCAGAGCTATCTTTTACGACCTCGTCGCACTTGATGATGTAGGCATACTTGAGCCGCACTTCGCCCCCCGGTTTCAAACGAAAGTATTTTGGCGGCGGTGTTTCTATGAAATCAGCCGCGTCGATAAATAGATCGCGGCTGAATGGCACCTTTCGTCTTCCAGCATTCTCATCTTCCGGGTTGTTGATCGCTTCCAGGTCTTCCACTTTTCCTTCAGGATAATTCGTTAGCACCACCTTGAGCAGGTGAAGCACGACGAGCCGCCGCTCGGCCGTGCGATTGAACTCATCGCGAATGGTATGATCGAGCACTGCCATGTCCGTCATGCTCGGATACTTCGTGATGCCTATGTTGTAGGCGAACGAGCGTAATGCGGTGGCAGTAACCCCACGCCGACGCAATCCAGAAATCGTTAGCATGCGCGGATCGTCCCAACCATTGACCAACTTCTCGTTAACCAGTTGGATCAGCTTTCGCTTGCTCATCACCGTATAGGTAAGATTGAGCCGGGCGAATTCGTATTGATGCGGAACTGGCGGCGGCAATTCCAGCGCCTGCAAAATCCAGTCGTAAAGCGACCGGTGCACCTCAAATTCGAGCGTGCAAACAGAGTGGGTGATCCCTTCGATGTAATCGCTCAATGTGTGCGCCCAGTCGTACATGGGATAAACGCACCATTTGTCCCCGATATGGTGATGGGAGGCGTGCCGGATGCGATAAAGCACGGGATCGCGCAGCCAGACATTGGGCGCGTTGACATCGATCTTTGCTCGCAACGTTCGTGTCCCATCGGGAAATTCGCCCGCTTTCATTCGCTCAAACAAATCCCGATTTTCTTCCGCGGATCGGTTGCGAAAGCGGCTTTCCTTTCCGAGACGGCGAAACTCGTCGGTCTCTTCCGCTGTCATGTCATCCACGTAGGCCTTTCCTTTACCAATGAGCTCGAGCGCGAATTGGTAAAGTTGATCGAAGTAGTCCGAGGTATAAAGGGGCGCGCCGCCCAGATTTTTGTCGGCCCAATCGTCGATCAACCAATGCACGTCTGCCATGATGGAATCGACGTACTCCGTTTCTTCTTTAGTTGGATTGGTGTCGTCCATTCGGACGTTGCAGATGCCATTGAACTCGTGCGCAATTCCAAAGTTCAGACAGATCGATTTGGCGTGACCGATGTGCAGATAGCCATTTGGTTCCGGCGGAAAACGAGTCACGATCTTGGTATGTTTTCCGGTACGCAGATCCTCCGCCACGACGTCTCGGATGAAATCGGATGGGGCTGGAGCAACAGCCAGTTCGGTCATTGTAATTGTGCGACAGTAGCAGACGAAAGCGCTGATCGACAACTTGAGCCGACGGATCAATGATCAAGAAGCATCAAGGAGCGACAGTCTCCAGACCGCCGACTAATAATAAACGGCGACTTGGAAGGCACCGCTCCTTGAGTTCGGGATGATATGAAGAAGAAGCGCGCGAAAGAGGTCTATACGCTGGCTGATTTGCGAAGGTGGGAGAATATCGACCCGCCAATCCGCCTCGGTGTTTTTGGCGATCCGGTTGGGCATTCCCTTTCACCGCAAATGCAAAACGCAGCCTTGAAGTCATGCAAGATCGATATGCAGTATGCGTGTTTTCAAATTTCTCCCGATGAACTCCAAAGCGCGCTCAGACTGATTCGTGAACTGAACTTCATCGGAGTGAACTTAACCACGCCACACAAAATCGCTGCCTCCAAATTGATGGACGAAATTGATGGCAACGCGAAGCGCATCGGCGCAATCAATACGGTCAAGGTCGATAACGCAAAACTTCGCGGCTACAACACCGATGGCAAAGGATTCGCCCGTGCCGTTCGGCAGGAGTTCGCGATCGATCTTCGCGATTTGCGGGTGATGATCCTGGGCGGTGGTGGCGCAGCACGGGCGATCGCCTTGCAATGTGCTCGGGAAAATTGCGAGCGTCTCGTCATTACCAACCGTACTTTCGCTACGGCGCAGAAGCTGGCTGAGGAAGTGCGAGAATATTTTACCGGTCCCAAGGTCTTGGGTCCGGTCCCGAGATTGCAGTCGATTCCGTGGGAAGAGGCGGCTATTCGATTCCAAGTCGCACATCTCGATCTGATCGTGAATGCCACGCCGCTCGGATTGAATCGCAGCGATCCGTCGCCAATTCCGGCGCGATTGCTTGCCCCACATCTAATGATTTACGACACGGTTTATGGCGAAGGCCGCACGCCCTTTGTGTTAGCCGCGATCGAAGCCGGCGCCCGCGCCGCCAACGGATTCTCGATGTTGCTGCATCAAGGCGCGCTCGCATTTGAAATTTGGTTTGAACGCGAAGCACCGATAGGGGCGATGCGGGAAGCGTTGTAAATCGCAGATGGCGTGGATCTTCGACCCTACGGTCATTCCGAGCGGAGCGGAGCGAAGTCGAGGGATCCCGCCGCGAAAGCTTAACCGTAACACATCGGGCTCCCTCGACGTTGTTCGGGATGACCCGCCGTTGGCCCCTACCTATTTTCCTGTGCCATTTCCTGACCGCGTTTTGTTGCGGCTTCCACTGCGCCCGCCAGCGCAGCGGCGACGGAGCGTTCTTCCATCACGCGCAAACCCGCGGCGGTCGTCCCGCCCGGCGTCACCACCATCTTAATTAATTCCTCCGGAGATTTT
>QHRJ01000247.1 GCA_003220075.1 Verrucomicrobiota bacterium | reverse complement strand
CCTGCACAATCGCGTTGGGCTTATTTGGTTCGACGACGAGAAAGTCGATCGTCTTGCCTTCAAAAAGCGATAGCAGCAATTCCTGCGAGACCGGATCGTTTCGATAATCCTGCTCCAGGATTTGCAGGTTGGTTTTGCCACCAGGGTCGCGCAAAATCACCGAATCGGGCTCAAGGTGGGCGGTCGTTTCGGTAAAGCGGACATTGTTTACGCCTTGCTTTAGGTCGACCGGAACCGTGTCGCGCACGACCGCGAAATTCTGATTGTAAATCGTGAGAGCGGATTGGCTGGCGAAAAGCGATGGCGCGAGCGCGAGGCAAAGCAACGTTGTAGCCGCGGTCGCCGGCCGCGGGATAGGTGCAGTAATCTTTTTCATGTTGCCGAGTTAAACACTCGACGCGCCAAAAACCGACGCATTTTGTAGCACAGCCATCTCGGCTGTGGGGCCAACGGGCATCTTGCCCGTTGATTGCTGCGACAAGAATCACTTCGTCCCGGTCGCGAATACAGTCTGGAAATTCGGGCTCTGTTTTTCCCGCGCGACGACGCGCACATCGATGCTTTTGAAGCCGGCGTTTTCCAGAAATTGGTGCAATTGCACTTCGCTAAAACCGAGCCAGTGATCGGCGTAAAGCTCGCGCGCCCGCTCGAAGGAATGGTTCAACAAGTCGAGAATGACGATGCGTCCGTTCTTTCTTAAAATGGAATGCGCGCTCTTGATCGCGCGCTCCGGCCGTGGGGCATGATGCAAAGCCTGACTGAAGATCACCAGATCGACACTGTTCCTGGCAATGGGCGGTTCCTGCATATCGCCGAGCCGATACTCGATGTTGCGGAAACCATGTTTTCTCGCGAGCTGTGACGCGAACTCGACCATCTTCGGCGAATTATCGACAGCGACGACTTTGCGCGCGTTTTTCGCGAGCAACTGTGCCAGCGTGCCTTCGCCTGCCCCCAGATCCGCCACAGTTAGCGGCGGCAGCAACGTGATCAAGACGTGCGCCAGCGCTTCCCACGAACGGCCGGGGACGTAACTCCGGCCAAACTTACCCGCTAACTCATCGAAATATTCGCGTGCTTTGTCCTGGCGCTTGCGCAGCGCCAGCTTCATGGCAGTGCGATCACGCGTCGTTTCTGGAAGTTCGCGTGCCATCGTTTGCACCAGTTCCTGCACGCGTGCGCGCGCCCCGTTGCGCGAGAAATCTTTCAATCCGTAATACACATTTTTGCCAGCCCGCCGATCGATCACCGCTCCGGCTCGTTTTAGCTGTGCCAGATGACTGGAAATGCGCGACTGACCCATCCCGAGAATTTCCTGCAACTCCGCCACCGAAAGCTCTTCCTGTTGGAGGAGGAGAAGCATGCGCAGGCGGGTCGGATCGGCGATCAGACGCAGGAAATTAATCGTTGACGGCATCGCGCAAACAACGATATATCTACATATCATGATTGGTCAATATGTCTGTCGACATCGTGATTTGTTAAAAAGGTTAAATCATTACAACGGCGCCGGCTGTCGCTTCGCATTGCACGATTTACCTATTTAACGTTGTAACCTTTTAACTTTTTAACGAATCCAACCCATGTCTCGCCGTTACATTTTTTCCTCCGAATCCGTCACCGAAGGTCACCCCGACAAAGTCTGCGACACGATTAGCGATTACATCCTCGATGCCTGTCTGGAGCAGGACCCGCTCAGCCGGGTGGCCTGCGAAACGCTGGCCAAAGGCAATTTGGTAGTGCTCGCGGGCGAGATCACAAGCAACGCCAAATTTGAATTCGATGAACATGTCCGCGAGGCCGTGCGCAACATTGGTTATGTCAACGGCGATTGCATTTTTCACGCCGATACCTGCCGGATCATTTGCGAAATGACCGAGCAATCGCGCGATATCAAGCAAGGGGTGGATGAGGCTGCGGCTGAAGGAAAAGGCACGGCCGAACAAGGCGCGGGCGATCAGGGGTTGATGTTTGGATTTGCCTGCAACGAAACGCCCGAGCTGATGCCGGCCCCTATTTCCTTCGCACACAAACTCGGGCGTGAGCTGACGCGATTGCGGAAAGAAAGCGAGATTCCCTGGCTTCGGCCGGACGCCAAAACCCAAGTTTCGATTGAATACAATGGCCACAAACCGGTGCGCGCGTCGGCCGTCGTCGTTTCCACGCAGCACGCCGCCGACGTTAAACAAAAGGAAATTCGAGAGACACTGATTGAGTTACTAATCAAAAAAGTAATGCCGGCTGAATGGCTCGATGAAAAGACGACGTACTTAATTAATCCCACCGGTCGTTTTGTCGTCGGCGGTCCGGAAGGCGATGCCGGCATCACCGGACGCAAGATCATTGTCGATAGCTATGGTGGGATGGGGCGGCACGGGGGCGGCGCGTTTTCGGGAAAGGATCCGAGCAAGGTCGATCGCAGCGCAGCCTACATGGGCCGATGGGTGGCGAAAAATGTTGTCGCATCGGGCTTGGCCGATCGCTGCGAAGTGCAATTCGCCTATGCTATTGGTCATCCAGAACCCGTTAGTGTCAGCATCGACACATTCTGCACTGGCAAAGTGGATGACGAAAAGCTGGAACGTGCGGTTTGCGAAGTCTTCAATTTTAAGCCGGCCGAGATTATCAAACAGCTCAATTTGCTGCGCCCAATCTATCGAAAGACCACCAACTATGGACACTTCGGTCGGGTTGATGATCTCGATGCCATTACTTGGGAACGGGCGGATAAGGCGGACGAACTGCAGAAAGCAGTTCGTTAGGTTTCAGAGTTCAGGGTTCAGGTTTCAGAAAATAATTTATGGCGTTTCAATCGTTCGAAGATCTTGAGGTTTGGCAACGCGGGTGCCGACTCGCTGTTGATGTATTCCAGACTTTCGCGAGTTGCCGTAACTTCACGATGCAAGATCAAGTACAACGATCTGCTCTATCAATTCCTTGCAACGTCGCCGAAGGCTACGAGCGAAATAGCAACAAGGAATTCATTCGATTTCTGAACATCTCAAAAGGCTCTGGCGGAGAACTTCGGACTCAGCTCTACATCTCTCGTAAGTTGGATTTCCTAACCAAAGGAGATTTTAACCGGTTAGTAGGCGAGTCGAAGGAACTCTCAAAAATGCTGCACGGTCTTTCGCGCGCAGTATCGAAACGATCTCCCAAAAAATCGAAACGCGTTCGTCCTGAACCCTGAATCCCTGAAACCTGAACCCTTTAAGAATTTAAAACTTATGCCGACAGAAACACAAACCAAGCGAACACAAGATTACAAAGTTGCCGATATAAGTCTGGCGGACTTTGGAAGGAAAGAGATCGGCATCGCGGAAAAAGAAATGCCCGGTCTTATGGCGATCCGGGAAAAATACGCGCCGAGTAAACCACTAGCGGGCGTCCGCATTACCGGGTCATTGCACATGACGGTGCAAACAGCCGTCTTGATCGAAACGCTGGGCGATCTTGGCGCGAGCGTGCGCTGGGCGAGCTGCAACATTTTCTCGACGCAAGATCACGCCGCCGCCGCCATCGCGAAATCCGGCGTCTCAGTTTTCGCCTGGAAGGGCGAATCACTGGAAGATTATTGGTGGTGTACCTACCGCGCGCTTTCGCATCCAGACGGCAAAGGCCCCCAACTTGTGGTCGATGATGGCGGCGATGCGACTCTGCTCATCCATAAAGGGTACGAACTGGAGGAAGGCAGTGATTGGGCGAAAACTAAATCGGCCAACCGAGAAGAGCAGGTCATAAAGGATTTGCTGCTCGAGGTTCAGCGCGAAAATCCATTTCGCTGGCATGAGATCGTCAAAGAATGGCGAGGTGTTTCCGAGGAAACAACCACTGGAGTGCATCGACTTTACAAAATGCATCAGGAAAACCGGCTCCTCGTTCCCGCGATCAACGTCAATGATTCGGTGACCAAATCGAAATTCGACAACCTTTACGGCTGCCGGCATTCGCTGGTCGACGGATTAAACCGCGCGCTCGATGTCATGATTGCCGGCAAAGTGGCGGTCGTTTGTGGTTATGGCGACGTCGGCAAAGGTTGTGCGCAATCATTGCGCGGCCAGGGCGCGCGCGTCATCATCACCGAGATCGATCCGATCAATGCTCTCCAAGCCGCGATGGAAGGTTACGAAGTGACTACCATCGAAGACACGCTTGGCCGCGGTGACATCTACATCGCCGCTACCGGCAACGTCGATGTGATCAGGCTCGAACATATCGAGCGGATGAAAGATCAGGCCATCGTGGCGAACATTGGCCACTTTGATAATGAAGTTCAGGTCGACGCCTTGAACTCAGCCAAAGGAGTCAAGCGCACCAACATTAAGCCGCAGGTAGATAAGTATAGCTTCCCGGACGGCCATGAGATCTTCCTGCTGGCCGAAGGTCGCCTGGTGAACCTGGGCTGTGCTACTGGTCACCCTAGCTTCGTGATGTCGAATTCGTTTTCCAATCAGGTCCTGGCACAACTCGATCTTTGGAAGAACCGCGATACTTACAAGGTAGGCGTCTATGTTCTAAGCAAGAGGCTCGACGAAGAAGTAGCTCGCCTCCATCTCAACAAAATCGGCGTCAAGTTAACGAAACTAAGCAAACAGCAGGCTGACTATCTTGGCGTCCCAGTGGACGGCCCCTACAAGTCAGAGTATTACCGATACTGAAATGCCATATTCAGCCGGATTGCCTAATGCAGTCGCTTCTCCGACAGCTGGAACAGCGCTGTCTTGACCGTGTCGAAAGCCGAATCGTTCGCTGAGATTTTGATCAGATCGGCCACAAGTTCCGACGGCGGTTCATAAGCAGCGGTTAATTTCTCGAACTCCTCAAGGCGAGCATCGGAGATTTCGCCGACGCTCTGATCTCGTGCTTTCAATCGAGACGCGATCGTGGCTCGATCAACATCGAGCTCTATTACCTGCAAATGCACTTTGGCCTTTCCGCATTCCTGGCGCAAGAATTCGCGGTACGTTCGGCTGGAAAACGTAGCGTCGAGGACAACGCCATGCCGGTTTTCAAGTGCGGCAAGGCCTTGCCTTAAGAGCTCCCTGTAAGTTTGTTCGGTCATTTCGTCCGAGTAAATCTTCTCACGCAGCTCTGGAGCGGTTCGCTCTGCTAGTGGGGCACCAGCGAGCGTCTTCCGAATCTTATCAGAGGAAAAGATCGGCCAGTCCAACTCGCTGGCGAGTTGCTTCGCTACCGTCGTCTTGCCGGTGCCGACCCGGCCCATTACGGCCAGGACCAATGGCTCGGAATCGGTTACGGCATAGCGTAAGGCAAGACGGAAATAGCGCGCCGCTTGTTTTTCATGCTCCTGAGGATTTCTCGTTTCTTTCTCAGTCCCCAAAATGCTTTCGACCTTCCCGCGAACAAAGGCGCGATAGCACTTATAGAAACTCGCGACCTTCAGCATTGCGACGTCTTGAAATTGGCGCACCGCATTTCGCAGAAGCAAATTTGCCAGGTCGCTTCTCCCTTCAAAATCAAAATCCATCGCCAAAAAAGCGACGTCATTGGCGACATCGATGAAGCGGAAGCGATCGTTGAATTCGATGCAGTCGAAGATCGAAAGGGTATCTGGCGTGATGTGGATGTGGTCGAGGTGGAGGTCGCCGTGACAATCGCGAATGCGATGTTGCTGAATTCGCTCGCGAAACCGTTTTCCATGCACGGCATAGAAGCGGTTCGTGAAATGACGAACTGTCTCAAAGGCCGCCGGCGAGATGGTCTTTCCGACGAACGGTTCGACCTGTGCGAAATTTTCGTCGGTGCTAATCTTCAGCTTTTCCGGAGTCCCCCATAGGTCAATTTCCGGTCCCGGGGATTGTGCCTGGTAAAAGCGGTGGAGACGAGAAAGCACCCGATTGATTTCCGCTTCGCCGACCAAATTCTTCGTGAGCAATTCACTTAAGAACCAGCCACGCGACAGTTCCTTCATCTTCACGCAGTACTCTGCCATTTCTCCTTCGCCGTTGAAGGAAAACCCCGAAGCGGTTTTGAAGATCGGGACAACGCCCAAATATACTTCGGGGCAAAGCCGTCGGTTCAATTCAACTTCGCGCTGGCAAAAGTGGCGACGTCTTTCCAGCGTGCTGAAATCGGCGAAGCCTAAATTCACTGGCTTTTTCACTTTGAAAACGAACGGCGACGCTACGAAAACCCAGGAAATGTGCGTTTGAATCGAACGCACAGCAGCTGGCCCGTGCCGATACGAGGCAGCGGATTCAAGGAAACGGATCAGCTCCGGCGACTGCGAAGACTTCCGCGAGTCAGGATCATTTCGGAGTTGTGAATTTTTCACGCACGCCATCCTCCTCTGGAAACATTCACTGCTCCTCGCACAGAGTCATCATTGATTCCCCGGTCATCGCTCGGCGAATCAGTCCCGCGAGAATCGAAGGCAGAGAAACCACAATGATTTTTTGGATCGAAGGACGCGATGTTTGCACTGGCCGCTGCCTTAGCCAGATTTCGTCAGCTCTCGGCTCGCGTTTCCGCTCACCATGACAAATACGAAATCAGGAAGAAAGAAAGCGGGCCCTTCGCAAGGCGAGCGCGGTTTCCAATTCTTGCGGACCAATCCACGCCCGGACAAACCGCGCCAGCGCGGTATCACGGAAATTCGCGGCCCCTATTATTCCGTCGTGGGCAAACGTTACCTGCAAGATCTCTTCGAAACGATGGGCGCTTATGTTGATTCGTTGAAATTTGGCGGCGGCTCCTTTTGTTTGATGCCGAGAAAAATCGTCCGCGAAATCAATGATCTCTGCCACGAAAATGAAGTGACCGTTTCTACCGGCGGCTTCATCGAATTCGTGCTCGCTCAAGGGCACGAAGCGGTGCGGAACTACATCCGCGA
>QHRJ01000359.1 GCA_003220075.1 Verrucomicrobiota bacterium | reverse complement strand
CGCGATGTCATCTACGGATTTCGCTGCGTCCTCGCCACCGAGGAGAAAACCGATAATCGCTGAAGCTTCTCGGTCGCAGTTCCGACCACGGGATTATCGGCAGGCCTGCAGCAGGGCCTAGCTAAAGCAAAGGTAACGTCGACTGAAAACTTGACTTACACTGGACTCACTACCGGAATATTCCAGCAGAACGACTTGACTAATAACTTGACTTATGCTTGACTAAATCGCATGAGTTATGAACCCCTTTATACCATTACTCCAGTGTTTCTCTCGCAGGTGGAGCAAGTTGCGGCCTTGCGCGAGCGGATTTTGGCGGCGACGGTCCAGGTCCCCTGGATCCCGGCGCTGCAAAAGGATACCCGGATCCGCAATGCGCATTGTTCGACCGCGATCGAAGGCAATCCTCTGACACTGGAACAGGTGCGTGCCATTGAAGAGGGGCGGGAGATTCCGGCGACGGAAGCGCGCTCGCGGCGGGAAGTAGCGAATTATTTTGCCGGCTTGCGCTTCGTGGAGAAAAACGCCCAACGCAGTGCTGTCACGCATGAGGAAGTGTTGAAGTTACACCGGACCATGGCGGGTGGCGTAATGGACCAGGGCACGGCGGGCCAGTATAGGAAGGTTCGCGTGCGGGTGGGGAATTACGTGGCCCCGCCGCCCGAGCGGGTGCAACCGATGATGTCTGATCTGCTGGGATGGTGGAACACACGCGCGCCAAGGATTTCGTCGATCCTCAGTTCAGCGATTTTGCATCATCGTTTTGAAGTGATTCATCCGTTTGCCGACGGAAATGGACGCGCTGGTCGCATGCTCAGCCTGTGGGAATTGTACCGGCGCGGTTTTGACAACCATCATATCTTTTCGATCGATGAATTTTATTGGGAGAATCGTCCCCGCTATTACGCGGCGCTCGATAAAGCGCGGAAGAAAAACAACGATCTTACCAGCTGGCTCGAATACAGCGCCGAAGGGTTGCGCCTGACTCTGGAACGCGTCTGGACACGCATCCAAAAACTATCTGCTCATGCCGGTAAAACGAAACTCGTCTTACGACCGAAACAGGAACAATTGCTTCATTTACTGCGCGAGCAAAAGGCACTGACACCGCGTGAAATTTGGGATGGAATTGGCGTCTCGAAACAGGGCGCACTTGATTTGTTGCGACCGCTGGTCAAAGCCGGGCTGGTGCGGCGTATTGGAACGAGAAAGACGGGCCGGTACGTCTTGACCTGAACGCCCGCAAAAGAATTGGGTCCGGCCTACGCAGGCACCAAAAATGCAAAATTCCCGTGGGATGCCCTCATCCTAACCTTCTCCCACCGGGAGAAGGAAACCACCTCTCCTCTTGGGAGAGGGCTGGGGTGAGGGTTCCGACTTTTGCAACCAGTTATAACGAGAATGCGCCGTTGCCCGAGAACGATGCTTTGCTGTTAAGAATCGTAGCAATCCAGGTACTTGATGCCGGAGCCGGTGTTGAAAATGACAACGCTTTCGTTAGGCGAAATTTTGCCCGACGAGAGTAGCGACCTCAGCGCGGCAAAGCACGCTGCACCTTCGGGAGCGACGAAGAGTCCTTCGCTTGAAGCAACTTCTGCGGCAACACGGATCATCTCTTCGTCGTTAACTGCGATGGCGCCGCCGTTCGACTGGCGAAGAATGTTGAGGATGAGAAAATCGCCTATCGCTTTTGGAACACGTAATCCGGCGGCAAGCGTACGCGCATCCGGGAACTCGGCGGCGGAGTTTTCTCCCGCTTCGAACGCACGAACGATGGGCGCGCAGCCCTCGGCCTGCACCGAGAACATCCGTGGCCGTTTTTTGCCGATCCAACCAAGTTTCTCCATTTCATCGAACGCTTTCCACATCCCAATAAGGCCGGTCCCGCCCCCGGTGGGATAAATAATGACGTCGGGTAATTCCCAATTCAGTTGCTCGGCCAATTCGTAACCGAGTGTTTTCTTTCCCTCGATCCGATATGGCTCCTTGAGCGTCGAGACATCAAACCAGTTCTCTTTTCGCCTCCCGATCTCAGCTGCGCAATCGGTAATAAGGCCGTCGATCAAGGTGACGCAGGCACCGAGTTCGCGGCATTCGATTATGTTGGCCCGTGGCGTGTCGCGCGGCATGAAGACGTGGGCTTCAACTCCGGCACGCGCGGCGTAGGCGGCGAGGGCGCCGCCGGCGTTGCCGGCGCTTGGAGCAACGAGTTTGGAGGCGCCGAGATGTTTCGCCATCGAAACGGCGACGGACATCCCGCGCGCTTTGAAACTTTGGGTCGGATTCTGTGATTCGTCTTTGATCCAGAGATTTTGCATTTGCAAGGAGGCGCCGAATCTTCCGGCGCGAAGCAAAGGTGTTCCTCCTTCGCTGAGTGAGACGGGTGAGGTCTCGATCGGCACGGGCAATAATTCTCGATAACGCCAGAGCGATTTCTCTGCACGGGTTAATAGCGCGTCGCGTTTGAGAGCGCGGCCCGCTTGTTCCAAGTCGTAAACAGCAAACAGCGGTTTGCGGCATGCCGTGCATAAGTTTTGCAGCTTCGCCCAGTCGTGATGCAACCCGCAGGACGTGCAGCTCAGATGCGTTAGAAACATGAGATAGAGCGGCCTAGGGGCGATGCTAACATGATGTCGCATTGCCGCCATTCGTTTAGCATTGCGGCCCCCAAAGACTCGATCCGCCGTATGCATTGTGTTAATCCTGCGCTTCGCATGACTAAAAACGTTTCCGTGCGCCGCCCCTCGCGCCCCTGGTACCGTCCGTCGCTGACCACGCAGATCATGATCGGGCTGGTAGTCGGTGTCGCAGTTGGCTGGATACGGCCGGAATGGGGAAACAACGTCTATTTTCTCCGCGACATTTTCCTGAATCTGATCAAATCAATCATCGGT
The DNA here is from genome assembly GCA_003220075.1 of Verrucomicrobiota bacterium. Lineage (GTDB taxonomy): Bacteria > Verrucomicrobiota > Verrucomicrobiia > Chthoniobacterales > UBA10450 > AV69. Next base: position 299 of record QHRJ01000359.1, on the reverse strand, counting down.
CCGCTTGTTTTTTCGACCCTGGTAGTCGGTATCGCCGGGGGCGGCGATTTACGGAAGGTAGGGCGGATGGGCGTGAAAGCGCTTGTTTACTTCGAAGTTGTCACCACCGCCGCATTATTTATTGGCTTAGCGGTCGTCAATTTAACCAGGCCGGGGAGGGCCGTCCCGCTTGTCACCGGGGCGACTGAGACGGTCCAGAAGATTGGCCAAACTCATCCGCAGACTTTGATCGAAACGCTCGTTCATGTATTCCCGTCGAGCGTATTTGATTCGCTGGTGCGCGGCGACATTCTCCAAAT